>JAFAPG010000394.1 GCA_019247235.1 Acidobacteriota bacterium | reverse complement strand
GGGTTCGACCGGAACCATCAAAGCCGCTCACGGACCGCTACCGGGTATATGGCACATGGGTATGACGACGCGCCTGAGATTTCGCCTGATCCGGAGCTTCGTGGCTACGACGCGGCCGGCGGGCTCCGTTCGTCTGTGTTGGACCTTGCGAAATGGGTTTCCCTTCAATTTCGAACCGAGGCGAAGGAGCGCGCCAGCGCCGACGTTCTCAACGAGAAATCACTCCGCGAGATGCATCGCGTGACCGATTTGGAGCCGGATTGGCGCGTCGGATACGCGATGCCGTGGTTCGCAACCCGCATAGGTGACAACATTTATTTGCAGCATTCCGGGTCGGTCCCGGGTTTTCTCTCGATGCTCGCCTTCAGCAAGCCTGATCGTGTCGGTGTAATCGCGCTCAGCAATGTGCAGGGGCAGATCGGAATTGGCGCGATCGCGTTTGAGACCATTGAAGAGCTGGTGAAGGAAATACGAGGACATGTTCGGGAGAGTGAAACACCCGCTCCGACACCTGAGGAGTACCGGCCTCTTCTCGGGCGCTACTACTCCTCTCGATTATGGGGAGTGGTGGTTCACGTCGAGTTTCGTAACAATCAGCTGCTCCTGGTGATTCCGCCCGACCCGTTCATGCTGCCCACTCCGGCTGCCACTCTTAAGGCCACTGGTGCGAGGGGTGAGTTCATCGTGCAAGAAGGACGGATCGCGGGCGAGCCACTCCGATTTCAGTTCGGACCCGATGGGACGGTGATCGGATTCATTCTGGGAGAGGGCGGAACCGAGTACACGCGGCGGAGCTGATGGCATATACCCATTACTGAGATGGCTAACGCTCTCAAGAAAATGGAGCATGAGTCAATTAAAGCTGCCCGCGCGCTCAAGGGCACGCCTGGCGGAAAGGCTCATTGCTAGTTTGGTGTCTTCGGAGCGGCTCCTCAGCTCGTCGATGAGTTCTCGGCTAATGCGGCCGCGCAACCTCGTTATCGCTAGAACTTGCTTCGTTCGAGTTCGCCGAGCGAGATTTCATCCTTGGTCCGATCGTAAAGCTTAGTGGTACGAGGTGACGGACATGCGCAGCGATTTGCTGCGCATGTTGCGCGTGTCGCCATCTTGGAGATAGGCAATAATACCGATGACGCGAAAAGTATGGCGGCAGGTCGAACTAGCGAGTGTCTCCTATGTCAAGCCGTACCGACGGCATCTACACTAATGATTCGCATTTCCGCCACAGGCGGCGGAAAAAGGGAGGGCAGTTCCGACGGAACGCTACCCGGCGTTCCTATATTAATTTTTCACAGGGCTGCTGGCGTTACCCCGATTACCATCCTTCGACGATGAAAGAGGAAGACAAGGCTCTAGGCGTTGTAGAATTGCTGAAGGCGATTGCAGACGACCCGGAAGTTCCTCACAAATACCGCATTCGAGCAGCGGATCTAGCACTGGACCCCAACGCCAATCCGTTCTCGCCGCCAATTCGATTGACGGTGGCAAATAACAAGGTTCTCGGGCACGCGAATTTCGGGGCCAGCTTCGAGGGTTCGCCCGGAACGGTTCATGGCGGCTTTATCGCTGCGGCATTCGACCAGCTGCTCTTCATGACCGAGTCGCTCACTGGAATTCCCGCAATGACGGGGACATTGACGGTGCGCTATCGTAAGCCCACTCCGCTGCTAACCGAACTGGTATTTGAAGGCGTAATCGACCGAGTTGAAGACCGGAAGATCTTCACGCGAGGAACTGTATCGGCGAATGGAGTCGTGACGGCCGAGGCCGAAGGATTGTTTATCGCGGTGGGCCAGGTTTGAGCACCGGCAGCGGGCGCAAACGCCTGCCCCTACACACCCACCGATCCCGAGGCACGCTGGCCGAAAGGTACTGCCGTATAGACCGCTGGTCGAACGCAGCACGTGCGGAGGAATGAAATTGGCTCAGCTCCTGACTCATTTCAGGCCGGCCCTGTGCAAATCTTCGAGATAACGGTGCTGAACAGGCGTCCGATCCAACTTCATTTTCCTCGTAATCTCGTCCAGAGAGAATTTTGGTGCGAGGCGCCGAACCTCGGCTACTTCTTCCCGGGCATCTTGTTCGCGACCTAGTTCTTCATACGTGCAAGCCAAATTCACATGAGTCCATGGGTCATTGGGTATACCCGCTTTCAATGCGATAAGCGCTTGCTGGTATTTGCAGAGCTGATTGTAGGCAGAGCCAAGATAAGCGCAAAGCTGGCCTGGTACCTAAACCTGCCAAACCAGCCAAGGAATAGTTAAATTAAGACCGGCATCAATGCCATCGGATTTCTTTTGGGTTGAGCGCTACTAAGTCGGCTGGCTCTCAACAATTGATAAGAGGCCAGAGGTGGGAATTACTTGCGACAGTGAGAACCCTCCCTCTCGTAGGAGCGCCGCAAATTCTGCCTCCGTCCGTTCGCGCCCGGTGAGCAACACGAGCATTGTTAAGTCCATGAAACGTGCTATATCCGGCTGGTTCGCTGGTTTCAGAACTTGCTCTATAAGGA
>JAFAPG010000273.1 GCA_019247235.1 Acidobacteriota bacterium | reverse complement strand
AGCGGCGTACCGAGCCTTCGACAATGGCATCAGCCCGTAGCTCCCGACCAATCGCGGACAAGCTCTTGGTGGTTCCCTTGTAGCGCGTGACGCTGAGGTGCGAGATTACCCGTAACGCGTGAATCTGCGCCAAGGCGGCGATCAGCTCTGCGGTGGTCCCGTCGGAGAAGAATTCCTGGTTCGGATCTCCGGAGAGATTTTCGAGCGGGAGCACGGCGATGGTGCGTATTCTCGGCCCAGGTACGGGAGCGCGCAATTTCAATGTAAGCGCGCCGGCAAATACGACGAGCGCGGCTGCGATAGGAATCCACAGTTTGCGTAGCGGCTTTCGTTCCAGAGCCGCAAAAACCGCTGTCGCCTCTTGCGGACGGGCATCGGGCGAAGGATTCAAGCACTGCAGGATAATTCGATCCCATCGTGAACCTAAGCCTTTATGAAAAGTCCCTGGCGCCGATGGAGTTTTTCTCAATATCTCGATGCCCGACTCTTCCGGAAACGGCAGCTTGCCAGCAACCATCTCGTACAGAATCACACCAAGAGAGTAGATGTCGGAAGCCTTAGAGGCTTTTTTGCCGCACCACAACTCAGGGGCCATGTACTGCGGAGTTCCACCAAACTCGGTAGCTGTAGTGTGACTTGCTGCCAATCCGAAATCGGTGATGACGACCCGAACCCCGCTGTTCTCAACCGGGCAGAGAAACACATTGGCGCTTTTGAGATCGCGATGAATAATGCCGCTGCGGTGGGCTTCCGCCAACCCCGCGCATAGCTGACGGGTAATAACATAGGCTGCTTTCTCGCTAAGCTTGCCCTGGGCTCTCAAATGGGCAGACAAAGTCTCACCTTGCAGTAACTCCATGGTGAGAAAGTCAACTTCGCCTTTGTCGGTTTTGGCCGTATGGATTTCATTCACTAAACAAATATTCGGATGGCGCACTTGGAGCGCTCCCTCAAGCTCGGGGGACAGGAAGCGATGGAATCCGGGTTTAGCCGACTTGATGGCGATCCGCTGGTTGCGTTTACGGTCGAAGGCTTCGTACACGATTCCCATCCCACCTTCGCCAATCTCTCGCAAGACTTCAAATCGCTCTGCCACAACTTGCCCGGCCTTGAAAGGCCTGGCAAAGTCCTTACGGGCGACCATGGGGTGCAACAAAAAGCTTCCCATTCGTTCCTGCCACTCGAGAGTCTCGGTGACCTCTGCGGATAGTTGCTTATCGCCATTGCAGGCAAGGCGGAGATAGGCCTCCCGTTCCGCAGGTGGGTGGCGGAGAGCGGCTGAGGCGATGGCCATTACTTGTTGATCGCGACTGCTGCTTTCTTCCATGGCTCCGCGTTCAATCGTTCAAACAACCACTTTCGCGCTCGAAACCACTCGCGTTGCAAAGTGTGCAAGCGGAGATTCAAAGCCTCGGCTGCTTCCTGGTCGGTCAATCCAAGAAAGTACTTCAACTCCACAACTGCGCGTCTCCGATGCGACTCGTGCTCCAGTTCATCCAGCAACATATCTAGAGCAACCGCTAACTCGAGGGGAGTGCGGGTGCCGAGGATACGCTCCGGTAAACCTTCCATGGGCTGGAAGTCTACGCCCGGCCGAGAACGGGCGTAGTCAATCAAATAGCGGCGCATGACTCTAGCAGCTAAAGCAAGAAAATGACCGCGATCCCGACACTCAATGTTTTTGGCTGCGGCTAAGCGGAGAAAAGCCTCGTTTACCAGCGCGGTCGCCTGCAGTGTGTGTCCGGGCCGCTCACCACGAAAGCAGCGTGCCGCTATCTTGCGCAGATCCGGCATGAGCAACTCGAAGAGTCTGGCCTCAGCTTGCCGATCGCCGAGCTTCCATTGTTGCAGTAGGTAGGTGACTTGTTCAGGGACGGTGCCCACAACGCCTGCCCGATCAAAACTGCACGATTATACCCGTTTGGAACTAGTTTCCGGGCAACGGATAGGTGCCACTACGCCCAGCTAGAGACGCGATGATTTTTTTTACCAAGCCTGGCGGAGGTTTCCCAAAAGTGACGCTTTCATTGGTAAGGCTCAGAACCAGGCAACGTTAAACCGCACGCTTTTCGTTGGCCTAATTCGACTGGGAGCAGGAAACGGTACCAGGAATTATCCAGAAACCAGCAACCAAGAACACCGATGTTTGGAGGAAACTTTATGAAATGCGCAAGATTCTGTCTTATCGGCTTCGCCCTCATCATTATGGTGAGGGCCGGGGCCCCGCTTGTATCCGCTGAAGAAGTTGAACGCGTGCGCTGGGATATTTCGAGCGTTCCCTGCCTTGGGCCTGGCGGCACATACCCGTGCACACTAATTCCGCAAGGCAGCGCCACCGCATTTGCCGCTGACTGCTCCCTTAACTTGGGGTGCTCCTTTATAACCATGACCGGGTCGGGAACGTTTCAGGTACCTAGAAATGGGGCCTCCGCAAGGCGCGTCACCGGCGGCGGAACCTGGCAGGTCTCCGCCTCCTGTGCCCAAATCCCATTCCCGCCTCCCGGGCCGCCGGCACCGGACTGCGTCGGGGGCGTCATCAGCCAAGGCACATTCGTAGTTACGGAACTCCTGCACTGGCAGAAGTCTGAGCCTTTAGAGCTGGCGGCCTGTGAGCCTAGTGAATGCTTAACCACCGACCAGATCGGCAATCTCAAACAAGCGACCGGCGGGTTGGCGATTTTACGCGTCGCCTATTCGGATGGAACCACCGGCGTCGTTACCTTAGCTTGTAACGGGCTCCCCGATCCGCCGCAGGTCGCCGAAGGAATCACCGCCACCAAAGGCGTCAAACTCTCGAACTTCGCCGTTCCCGGCATCAATGTTCCCCCGCTTCCCGCCGATTTCAAAACCAGTGAGGTGCTCGTTCCCGTCCTCTTTTGGTTCGCCGGTCCTGACATCTACCCCGTGGAGTTCCACGTCGAGTAAGCCGGCCGCAGGAGGCGCGATGATGTCATTCTTTAAAGCTAGCTGCGTCTGCGCGTTGATTATCGCCGCCGTAAGCGGCGCCTCTGACGATACTCCGCAGCTGGATGTTCAGCTGGTGGCAAGCCTGCGCAGTGCAGGCTTCACGGGTACGGTCGGGTCGAGCCTAGAAGCTCGGCTCGGCCGTCCTATCAATCACCGGCTCGCCAATCTGGGACGGCTGTTGTTCTTCGACAAGCTCCCATCGCTGCATAACGACAACGCCTGTGCGGGTTGCCATTCGCCCAGCAACGGTTTCGGAGACACGCAGTCGATTGCCATTGGTATCCAAAACAATAACTTGGTCGGCCCCAACCGTCGGGGACCGCGCAACCAGCGCCGCACACCCATGGTGGCCAATACGCCCTTCTTTCCCCGGTTGATGTGGAACGAGCGTTTCATCGCGGTTTCCGGCGATCCGTTCGACAACTCCGTGGGTTTTGTGTTTCCGCCGCCCGAGGGGGCTCTACGATTCCCTGCCCACGATCCGATCATAAAAACTCTGGCCGCGGCGCAGGGTGAGATGCCACCCACCGAGTTGACCGAGGTCGCTGGGTTCACCGGAACCGCCGGCACCATTGGTCCGCTCTTCGACCAATTCGATGACGGCAAGGGGTCCCGGGTCCCGCCCCCAGACTCGAGCGGTTCACGGAACGATCCCATACGCGAGGTAGTATTACAGCGCCTGAATGGCTCGCCGGCCTACCGCCAACTGTTCCGACAGGTGTTCCCTCAAATCGCGGCTGGCGAACCGATCGATTTCTCCATGTTCGGCCGTGCGATCGCGGAGTTCGAGTTCACTCTGCTATTCGCCGATGCGCCCATTGACCGCTTCGCCCGTGGCGATCATAAGGCGATGAATGTTTCCGAAAAGCAGGGTGCCCTGATTTTCTTTGGTAAAGGAGGATGCATCAGCTGTCACGCGGTGGCAGGAAAATCGAACGAAATGTTTAGCGATTTTGAAATGCATGTAATTGGCGTCCCACAGATCGCACCCCAATTCGGCCTTGGGCAAGGCAATGTGATCTTTGATGGTCCGTACCAGAACGAAGATTTCGGGCTGGAACAGATCACCGGAGACCCAGCCGACCGCTACAAATTTCGTAGCTCGCCGCTACGCAATGTCACGTTGCAACCCACCTTTTTCCATAACGGAGCTTTCACGCGACTTGAGGACGCCATTTATCATCACCTACATGCCTTTGAATCGGCGCGCAACTATGATCCGATCCGTGCCGGCATACATGAGGACCTAACCGTACGCTTGGGGCCGATCGAGCCTGTCCTTGAGCGCCTGGATCCATGGCTGCTGAATCCGCCGCTGCTTACCGCCGAAGAATTCGAAGATCTGGTGAGGTTCGTCAGGACTGGCCTGCTTGATAAACGCGCCCAGGCGGATAAGCTCTGTTCCCTGATTCCCACCCAGCTACCCAGCGGAATCGAGCCTTTGCGCTTCACCGAATGTCAGCAGCCCAGAGATTGGACCAAGAACCCGACGCAGTAAGTTAAGATCGAGCCCGTCGCTCGCGACGCCCCTATAAGGG
>JAFAPG010000166.1 GCA_019247235.1 Acidobacteriota bacterium | reverse complement strand
CGCGTTTTTAGTCAGCACCGCCACAATCTGATCTACGGTGACAGAGGCATGCTGGGAATGCCAGCAGTCATAGTCGGTGACCATGGCTACGGTGACATAGCAAATCTCGGCCTCGCGCGCCAACTTGGCCTCTTGCAGGTTGGTCATGCCAATAACGTCCATGCCCCAGGAGCGATACAGGTTGGACTCGGCGCGGGTTGAGAACTGCGGACCCTCCATGCACAGGTAAGTGCCTCCGCGCTTTGCACTCACGCCCGCCTGACCGCATGCTCGAAGCACCGCGTCCGCCAATTGAGGACAGACCGGATCAGCAAAAGCAATGTGGGCGACGATGCCTTGGCCAAAAAATGTATCCGGGCGATGGCGGGTGCGATCCACGAATTGGTCGGGTATAAGAAACTCCAGCGGCTTGTGTTCTTCCTTGAGGGAACCAACCGCAGAAACCGAGAGGATACGTTCCACACCGAGTTGTTTGAATCCGTAGATGTTGGCGCGGAAATTCAACTCGCTCGGTAAAATGCGATGGCCACGACCGTGACGCGCAAGGAAAGCCACTTCCCTGCCTTCAAGGCGGCCCATCAGGTAGGCGTCGGAAGGATCGCCAAATGGGGTCTCCTGTCTGAGCTCGCGAACATCGCTCAGCCCTGGCATCGAGTACAGACCACTGCCTCCGATAATTCCGATTGGCGCCTGTGGCAAAGCCTTCCTCGACCTACGGCATTCGCATGAACCGGTGATTATACAGAAATACGCTCGCGTGTCGGCTCAATGGGAAGCTGGGTTTGACCCTAGGGCGGCCTGCCGGAACTGCTCAGAAACCGCAGGTTCGAGGCTTTCCATAACCAGAACCGTATCACCCTGCACATCCAAGGTGACCGGCCCTTCCTCGGTCGACCAGGTGTGATCTCCCCCGAGACTCTCGAGATTCTTAACATCGGCAGGCAGGTTGCTCTGGCGTTCTAGTTCCATCTTCTTATAGCGTTGCTGAACGCCACGGGCGTAAATGGCAGCGAATTGTTGAGCCCACTTCGCGCTTGCCCAGCGCGACACGAACACCAAAGCCAGCGTCCCGGTGGGATTTTGCTTGCTATGCATCGAATAATAGTACCCACCGCGCCAATGGGGATAGATACGCAGCGCGGCAGCTTCCCCGGCGTATTGCTCGGCCAACACATCCACATCGAATTCGCCGATGGCACCAACATCGAAGCGCTCATAGCCGGCAAAAAGCCTCTTGAAATCGGGCAGCGGTAGTGGGGGAAGATGTTCGCCGGCGATATAGGTATCGGGCTCCATGATCTCGCGGCTGGTTCGCGGGGGTTTTTGGAAAGGCTCGTCAAAAGCCTTTTCTTTTCCCTCTCGCCGCAATAGTTCTGCCTCGAATTCCACTCCATAGCGATAGGGGAAGGTCAAGGACTCTTTCAGAAAAATGGGGGCGTTGCGGTATTGCACCGAATCTGGAGTTCCGGCGCGCATGTCCTCGTTCAGTGTATTTACGATGTCGGGTGAATCGGCCACGCTGCGGTGCATGGGCGCCAACATGTAATCGAGCAGAACCACCATCGCCTGGCCTTCGACCACAGCCTGGCGGGCTTCGCTATTCTCATCGGCCACAATGTCGTCGGCGGTAATCTTCTTTTTGGCATCCAGGTCTTCGCTGCCCTTTCTCAACCACTTGTCCAGCCCAAATGACTGGTCCTGCAGCGCGTGCGTCAGCTCGTGAGCGAGCACCGGGCGTTGCAGGTCAGGTAATACCCAGTCCAGCAAATTGACCGTCTTTGTCTTAGCGTCGTAGTAGCCAGCTACTTGCTCCTCCAGCAAATTCACCAAGAAAGTTTGCAAATCGAAGTTCTTGGGCAGAAGCCCGAATTTCTTGAGCACCAACTCGGTGCGCCGCAAGCGTTGCACGTCCTTATCTTCCGCCATATTTTTCTTGAGATAGCTGACCACCTCGTCACGGCTGGCAAGGCGCCGTTTGATCTCCCGTCTTTTGACCAGCGAGGTGTCTTTGCTGGCAAAATCCAGGATGGTGTCAACATCACGAAACAATTCTTTCGCCTGTTCAGGCGTGATCTTCGATTCCTCGGGCTTCCCCTGCGCGGTTTGAGGTTCGCTTGCGCTCGGCGAAGCTGGCTTAGGAGGGCTGGGCTCATCTTGGGGGACACCCGCGGTTTGCCCGCCGATGAATTGACCTTGCCTCGAGACGACCCAGCTCGACCGAACTTCCGCTCTAGCGCAAAAGGCAAGCGAGAAGCCAAAGGTGAAGAAAAGCAGCCGGCGAGTCGGCACCAGGCGCGCGCGATCGAACATCTCATAACCATACTGGGGATTGTAGGAATGAACAAGCCGCAGCCAGGCTGGCCGGGTTAGGCCTCACTTAACTCCTTTGTCGGGATTCCATGACCCTTGTTCCTTCCGGACGTAGATCATTTGCCCAATGTGATAGGCATTGTGAGTGCCAACTTTAGCGATGGTGGAGTACCAGGACTTGAGCTTCTCGTCCTCGGCAGCTGTAACCGCGTTCTCCCACTCCGCCATAACTTCGTCTAACTGCCGAACCAAGGTGTTCCATTCATCCTTATCGAACTTGAAAGTGTCATCGTTGTTGCCGCTGTAAGCTTCGGGCTTTTCGCCCTTGAATTTCGCGAGCTCCCGGCGATTCCAAAACACCAGATGCCTTGCCAACTGGCCGACCGAGTGATTTCCCTTGCCATCGTTCCAATTGGCCTGCTCAGCCGTGAGACCTTCGACGGCAGTGTTGGCAGGAACAAACCATTCCGCCGAATTGTGGGTGGAACGTAACTGCTCGAGCAGAATGCTCTTGAGCGTAGGCGCGGAATTTTGCTCCTGGGCATAGGCCGGAAGCAATGCGACAATTGCCACTAGCAGAGCCTGTTTCATCTTCCCATCTCCTCCTCTCTATGTGACTAGAAGCAGCCTCTTCGGTTAGCGGCTGCAGTATAGATGTGAGCTGCCGGCATCGGCCAGCCTGTGATCCGGACCACCCGCAGCTCTCCGCCGTTGGGTGCGTCCATGGCAAATTCGCGTTACAATACGCGTCTGAGGAGTTCCATGTTAAAGCGCAGGTTGCTGCTGGCCTTGATCGTTTCTGTGACCTGTGCGTTTTCCGCGCCTTGGGGTATCTCGGCCGACTCCGAAAGCGGGATTCCGGCCTTCAACTCCGGGCCTCCCCCACGCGGGGAAAAGCTGCCGCCGCTCTTGACCCGGGCTCAGCTCTCGGGCTCGAACGACCAGTATGCTTTTCAGGGGCACGCTTACGAATTGGCCGCAAAAATTGAGAAAGTCATTTACCAACAGCCCTGTTTTTGCTACTGCGACCGCATGGGCCATAAGAGCCTGCACAGCTGCTTTGAGAACACGCACGGGGCGGAATGCTCCACCTGCATGAAAGAACTTTATTATTCGTATGAAATGAATAAGCAGCACAAGACGGCCGGCGAAATTCGCCAAGGCATTATTCGCGGAGACTGGAAAAACATAAATCTCGATTCGGCAGCCTCGATGAATTGAAAAATTGAGCGAGCATTGAGCCGTGCTTCAGCGATGAAAACCTAAACCACACAAACAAGCCACGATGCTTCAATGTCTCCAGGAAAAATTCTTCAGATGGTTCAAAAACCTACAGCCAAGCATACGCTGGTGAATGATCCTGAATTTAGCCAGCTACTGCAGTCTTATGAAGCTGGGCTGCGCGCCATGCAGGAACATAAGTACGACAAGGCTAAGGGCCTGCTGCAAAAAGTCGCGTCCAGCTCCCACCATGAGCTGGCCGACCGCGCCAGCGTGCATTTGAATGCGTGCAATCAGCAGCTCGAGCGCGACGCGATCCAGTTCAAGACTAGCGAAGAGCACTATGACTATATTGTGTCGCTGATCAACCTGGGAGATTATGTTAGCGCCCGCGAGCATTTGGAAAAACTTTCCAAGCAAGTTCCTAAAGCCGACTACGTCGCCTATGGATTGGCGGCGCTTGATTGCCTAACAGGTCATGCCGAAGACTCGCTGAAGAACCTAGCTCGCGCCATTGGACTCAATCCGGCGCTGCGATTTCAGGCGCGCAACGACTCCGATTTTCAAAATCTTTCTGAAGATCCGCGTTTTACCGAGTTGCTCTATCCCGATCCCGGGGCCGAAAATCCGCTTCCTCCTGAGCCAGAGGTCGGGGAACTCGGCTAGATACACATGTCTGCTTTCAGTGCAGGGCAGCCTAGCATGCCTCCTTCAGGACTGCGTGTAGTCGCCATCGGGGGCGGCACCGGCCTATCCACTCTGCTCAAGGGTTTCAAGCAATACGTATCGGCGGGACTGCGAAGGGAGGCGCAGGCGAGCGCCGGGGTCCCAGGCGACCGGCAGGCCGACCCTACACCCTCTCCCTCGTTCGCCATCTCCGAACTTTGTGCCGTAGTTACGGTCAGCGATGATGGCGGTTCGAGCGGACGATTGCGCAAGGAGTTCCAAATGCTCCCGCCCGGGGATGTGCGCAATTGCATCGTCGCCCTGTCGGGGGATGAAGCCTTACTCTCCAAGCTCTTTCAGCACCGGTTTGCCAAAGGTACGGGTCTTGAAGGTCATAGTTTCGGCAATTTATTCCTGGCCGCCCTGACGTCATTGACCGGAGACTTCAGCGAAGCGGTTCGCCTCTCCTCGGAAATTCTGCTCACACGCGGCCACATTTATCCTGCGACGACATCGAATATCGAGCTTGAGGCGTTGATGCAGGATGGAACCAGAGTGCGAGGTGAAACCAATATCACCGCCAGCAAAGGCCGCATCGAAGAGCTCTTCCTAATACCTCCCGATCCTGAGCCGTTGCCGCAAACTCTCGAGGCCATCTCCCGCGCCGACCTGATCACTATCGGTCCGGGCTCGCTTTTTACCAGTTTGATTCCTAATCTCCTGGTGCGCGGTATTCCCGCGGCCATTCAGAAATCGCGCGCCATTAAAGCTTACGTCTGCAATCTGATGACCCAGGCCAATGAAAGCCTAGGACGCACCGCCGCCGATCACATTCGCGCCTTGAATGCGCACGCCGGCAAGCAGCTTTTCGACTACACGCTTATCAATCGGACCCCTCCCTCAGACGCTCTCAAGGCTAAATACGCGCTCGAGGGTGCAACCCAAATTGTCGCTGACTTGGACGCAATTCAAGCCATGGGGATCTGTCCGGTGTTGGGAGACTATCTATTCGAGGATGCGGTGGCGCGACACGCCGTAGACCGCCTGACCAAGGATCTGCTTGAACTGGTCATCAATGCGCGCTGCCAAGAGCTGCATTCGTGAATCACGGGAGGCGAGCGGATGTGCCGAGGCGATCGGTGTACGCGGGGCTGGGCGTCAGCACGCGCCAGATGCGGCCGCTCTCCATTGAGCTTAGCTTATCGAGGAGATTGCCCGTGAAGCTTTCTAGTAAGAAGTTCCTGCTGTGGTCAACTCTGATGCTTGCCTTCTGTCAGGCACAGCCCGCCCTACTCGAGACCACGCATGGTATCAGACTGGCCGACATGGATCGATCCGTCAAGCCCGGCAATGACTTTTATCGGTTCTGCAATGGCGCTTGGATCGCGCACACCGAAATTCCTGCCGATCGACCGCGAATGAGCACGTTCTCGACCTTACAAGAGGTGAGCGAGCAACGTACGC
>JAFAPG010000161.1 GCA_019247235.1 Acidobacteriota bacterium | reverse complement strand
AGTGTGGCACAACCGTCGGCATCGGCCAGCGCGGCGGTGACGGTTACACCAGGCACATCCGTGTCCATATCTCCGCCTAGCAGCAGCCTGCAAGTAGGTCAAACTCAGCAGTTCAATGCGACGGTCACCGGAAATACGAATACATCGGTCACTTGGATGGTCAATGGCATCGTGCTCGGGAATCCCACTGTGGGGACCATCTCCGCTTCGGGTGTCTACACGGCCCCTATGGCCGTGCCATCGACGGGGGTAACGGTGACTGCGCAGAGTGTGGCACAACCGTCGGCATCGGCCAGCGCGGCGGTGACGGTTACACCGGCGGTTTCAGTCTCGATATCGCCCACCAGCACCAACCTGCAAATAGGTCAAACTCAGCAGTTCATTGCCACCGTGTCAGGCATCAGCAATACGGCAGTGAACTGGGCGGTGGATGGAACGCCGAACGGGAACGCAAGCATTGGCACCATCTCGGCTTCGGGCCTTTACACGGCGCCGACCACCGCGCCCAGCGGTCCGGTGACGGTCTCGGCTCAGAGTGTAATGCAATCGACGGCGGTGGCCAGCGCCACGGTTACCATCACCAAACCTAACGTCTCGATCTCGCTTACGCCTAGCAACCCCAGCGTCGAAGTGGGCCAATCTCTGCAATTCACGGCTACGGTTTCTGGCACCAGCAACATGGCGGTGAACTGGTCGGTGGCAAACATCCCTGGGGGGAACGCCACGGTGGGAACGATCTCATCGAGCGGGCTCTATCAAGCACCCGCCAGCGTGCCCAGCACGCCGATAACCGTATCGGCAGTGAGCGCGAGCAATCCTAGCGTTTCCGCCAGTGCTTCGGTGACGCTTACAGCGCCGGTGGCCCATCATGTGGACCTATCCTGGACGGCAAGCGTCTCCTCGTCGGTGGCCGGTTATAACATCTACCGGGGCACGCAGGCGGCAGGTCCTTTCACCAAGATCAACTCTTCGCTCGATACAGCTACGCTTTATACCGACAGCAACGTTGTCTCCGGGCAAACCTACTATTACACGACCACCACGGTAGATGGGAACGGAGTTGAAAGCGGATATTCAAACGTGGTACCGGCGGTTATTCCGTGAGGACACAGCAGTGTGCGGGAACCCGGGTGGCGAATCAACCAAAGGTCCCGGTTAACTTTTTCTCCGGGCTAAACCCGGGTTCCCTCAACTCTTCAACCCAAATTGCGCATGGGCCATGTCAGCGACTGCCCGGCCAATCACCAGAGACGCAGTAGCCGCGGGAGAGGGTACGTTACAAACGTGCAGCAAATTACCAGAACCCTCGAAGCGAAAATCATCAATGAGGGTGCCGTCGCGTTCTAAGGCCTGAGCCCGCACCCCGGCGGGTGCGGGCACCAGATCCGAGCTTTCTACCTCAGGCACGAGTTGTCGTAAGGCATGAACAAACGCTCGCTTAGAACAGGAGCGATACAGCTCAGCCACGCCGGTGCGCCAGTATTTCGCTGCCATACGCCAAAAGCCTGGGAAGACTAACTCGGAAAAAGCTTCGCTGAGAGAAAAGTCGGTTTTTGCGTAACCCTCACGCTTGAAAGCCAGCACAGCATTCGGACCAGCATCGACATGGCCGTTAATGCGGCGGGTGAAGTGCACTCCCAGGAAGGGAAAACGGGGATCGGGAACAGGGTAGATAAGACCCGCGACCAAGTGTCCACGTTGCGGAATCAGTTCGTAGTACTCACCGCGGAAGGGGACGATTCGCAAATCCCGGTTGGCGCCGGCCATGTGGGCAATGACATCGCTATAAAGGCCGGCGCAATTGACTATATATTGCGCGGCAATCGTACCCTGCGTGGTCTCGAGAACATACCCGCCTTGATCGGTACGGAGGCCGATAACTTTTGTCTGAAGCCATATTTGCCCGCCATTTTGCGCGATAATTTGCGCATATTTTTCGCTCACCTTGACATAGTCGGTGATTCCGGCACCCGGAACATGCAAGGCACGAAGGCCGGCGCAGTGCGGTTCAATTTCGCGCAGCTCCTCTTGGCTGAGGACGCGTAGTCCGCTAATACCATTGGCTTGCGCGCGCTTCTGCAGTTCTTCCAAGCCCTGAAATTGGTCTGGCTTGGTTGCGACGATCACTTTTCCGCAGATCTGATGTGGGATCTCGTGCTCTTTGCAGAAGGCGACCATTTCCTTCGCCCCCTGTACGCAGGTGCGTGCTTTCAAGGACGTCGAGCGGTAATAAATTCCGGAGTGAATCACACCGCTATTTCTTCCGCTCTGGTGAGTGGCCAGCCGGTCTTCTTTTTCAGCCAGCATCAGGCGAAGGCGAGGATAGCGCCGCGAGAACTCCAGGGCGCACGCGAGTCCAACAATTCCTCCCCCAATTACGACAATATCGCGTCGCTCGTCAGGCATAAAAGTTTATTGATCTCGCGCACAGACGTTCCCAGTCCGACCTTCATCCGTTCAAAACGTAATTCCTTGCCAGGTCGCGAAAGGCAGCGATCTGCTGCGATTTTGTGGCTTCACTCCAGCCAAGCTCAGATGCCATTAGATCGGCGACCGCGGGGGCCATTTCGATTGCCGCTTTGGCGTTTAAGAATAACGCTCGAATTCTGCGCGCCAAAACGTCTTCTAAGGTGCGGGCAAGTTCCTGGCGCGTTGCCCAGAGCACTTCGGCTCTGATATAGGGCAGAGCGGGGTGTAGCGGCTCGCCCAAATGGTCGTCATGGCCGATGAGCTTGACGATTCCGCTTGCATCCGAACCGTAAGCTGCCAGTGGTCCCAAAAGCTGAGC
>JAFAPG010000158.1 GCA_019247235.1 Acidobacteriota bacterium | reverse complement strand
TCCATCTGCGCCAAACTCTCTTTGAGGGCCGCCATTAAATCGACCACCGGGGCCGGTTTCTTCGGCTTTTCTATCTCCGCGATCTCGCCTCCTTCAAGCTTGGTTTCAATCAACTTCTTGAGGTTCTCTTGAAACTCGTCATGAAATTTTTCCGGCTCCCATTTCGCGGACAAAGCCTCAATGAGTTGGTGGGCAACTTTAACTTCCGCATCCCTAAGCTCAACCTCGGGAGCTCCAAACCCCTCCACCTTGCGCACCTCTTCTTCGTAGTACATCGTGTGCAGCATCAAGCCCCCTTCGTGGGGCCGTAGGAATACCGTGTATTCCCGGTTGTGCATCGTGAGTTTCGCGATGGCTACATACTCACTTTCTTCAAGCGCTTTGGTCAGCAACGCATAGGGACGTCTGCCCGCTTCCTCCGGCATCATGTAATAAGAGGACTCGAAGTACACCGGATCCACTTCGCTCGATTTTACAAATTCCAAGATCTCCATGGTCTTTGCTGTCTTGGGCTCAATTTTCTTGATCTCCTCCGGCTCAATCACCACATACTCGTTTTTGCGATATTCGTAGCCCTTAACCACCTCACTGCGCTCGATCACGCGGTTGTCAGTGGGGCAATAGAGCTGCTGCTTGATACGGGTCATGTCATCACGATGCAGCATGTGGAAGGAAATTGACGAACTACGGGCGCCAGAGAAAAGCCGCACCGGCATTGAGATCAACCCGAAGGTAAGATATCCAGACCAGACCGAGGAGGCCATAGTTTCTGTCCTTTGCCAAGCGCCAGGAGCGCGCCGGGTAGCAGTTTAGACGAACGCGAGAATTTGATGCACCAATTTTATGGCGGTTACCGAATCCGCTAGCTGCACCTCTGGTAGGGGCGCCAGAGCGGCAGCAATCTGTAGTGTTTAGATGGGTGGTTCCCTTGTGAGGTCCCTCTACGCGGAGCTGACAATCCCCGGCTTAGCGATTGAAAATGCATCATTTAGTGTGCCATCGGCCTTCACTCCGTCGAGGGCAAACGGGGACTTATCCTGATCGCAACCATGAAACCTTGGCTTGCTGCCCCTCTGAGCGTCGTGTTCGCTGTCTTAGGCTGGTCAGTCCGGGGCGTCAGCGCTTCTGGGGCGCTGGTGGGCGCCGTCCTCTGCTTTCTCATGATCCTGCCAACTGGATGGGGTGGCTTTGCCGGGCTCTCGGCGGTGTTCCTGCTCACTTGGTTGGCGACGCGACTAGGCTACCGGCAGAAGCTAAGCTTGGGAACCGCCGAAGCTCCCGATGGAAGAAATGCGGCGCAGGTGCTTGCCAACCTGGCGACGGCAGCCATGTGCGCGAGCGCCTTTGGTTGGGGGGGAGCGAGGCGCGCCTTTCTTGCGGCCTTTGCCGCCGCCTTGGCTGAAGCAGCAGCTGACACCGTGTCGAGCGAGACTGGTCAAGCGCGCGGACCGAAGGCCCGTCTGGTGACCAGCTGGCGAGAGGTTCCGGTTGGAACCAACGGCGCCATCACTGCGACTGGCACCCTGGCAGCCGTTTTTGCCTCGCTTGTCGTCCCGTGCGTCTTGGCCGCGGGCGGTGTCATCGGTTGGAAGACGGTATGGCTTTCCGCGGCAGCGGCTTTCCTGGGTTCGGTGGCAGATAGCTTCTTAGGCGCTACGCTCGAGCGCGCTGGGGTCCTTGGCAATAACGCCGTTAACTTCCTGTCCACCCTTGTTGCCGCTCTGTTGGCGCTCACGGTGGCCAATTGAGCGCTCCCTGTGACGCCATTCGACGGCTCAAGCCAGCATGAAGCCGTGACCATGGCCACTCAGTTGTGGATGCCTAGGCGCCAAACCAGATAGCTGGCGCTCTCCCGCACCAGCGAGATCGAGCGCTGGTAGATCGAGCGAGGACGGGAATCGGGTCGGGGAGCGACGTACACACGAAAGCCAGCGTGTTCAAGCATTTTACGAATGCGGAAGACGTGATAGGCATCGCTCACGGCAATGCAGCTGCTCATGCCATTGGTGCGCATGATAACCGCCAGTCGAGTCGCGGATTCAGCCGTATCGGAGGCCTGGGTTTCTGCGATCAGCGCCGATTCTGGAATGCCCCGGCGCATCAGGTAGTCATGGCCAACGCCACCTTCGCTGAAATTGGGATCAGCAGCGGCGCCCCCGGTCGTGATGACGACCGGTGCCAAGCCGCTCCGGAACAGTTGATAGGCATGATCGAGGCGTGCTCGAAACACCGGAGATGGACGACCGTCGTACTCGGCGGCGCCGAATACCACAATCGCATCGGCCGCATGAAGCTGTTCCTGGCGGGAGTCATGCACGATGGCATGGCCCAGCCAGCCAATGAGCATGGCCACAATCAATAAGGGGACTAAGGTCCAAAATAGCCACGCCCGGGCTTTGGTCGCGGGCGTCGCGATCACCCCTGGGCGAAAAATTCCGAAATCTCCTGAGCTGAAATGGCGCCTTCGCGCAGGATCTTCCAACGCGCTTCCTCATCGGTTAAGTCGACGATGGTAGAGGCGATCTCACGCGGGGAGCTTCCACCGTCGACGATAATAGGAATACGCACACCTAACTGGTCACGCACGGCCTCGGCCGATGTGCATTCGGTCTCTCCACTGAGATTGGCGGAGGTTGCAGTGATGGGAATGCCGCCCGCCTTCACTACTGCAAGGGGTATCTTGGCATTGGGTACACGCAAGGCTACATTCCCAGTATGGGCAGTTACTTTGAGCGGCAAGCGAGAGGCTGCCTTTACAATGATGGTCAGCGGTCCCGGCCAGAACTTCTTTGCCAGAGCATGAAACTCTTCGGGCAAGGGTTTGGCCAGCTCTTCTGCCTGTTCCACATCTTCAATGAGCAAGGACAGGGGTTTATGGCGCGAGCGCGATTTGATTTCGTACACCCGCTCTACCGCTCGAAGATTAAAGGGATCGGCAGCCAATCCATAAAAAGTATCAGTCGGCATGCCCAAAACCTGCCCGGAGCGGATCTGGTCGGCAGCGTACCGGATGAGAGACGGTTCCGGAGTTTCGCTGTTGATCTTCACCATTTCGACGCGCACACGGTTCTCCAGGCTTTTCTTTGCGACAGTTAAGATACCATGACATCCTGCTGCCCGCCGAATGTTTGCGCGCCGGCGCAACGGAGGGCCCGAGTATGGAACC
>JAFAPG010000153.1 GCA_019247235.1 Acidobacteriota bacterium | reverse complement strand
GCAGGAGCTCCATTCCAGCGGGACCAGGCACCGCCGGAATGTACTGCACACTAGCGGACGTTTCTGTTCCCGATCTTGTCCTCGGACGCTGGGCCCAACCAGCCCGCGAAATTATTCCCCACGTACCGACCACAACGGTCTCAGCAGACAGAGCGGTCCTAAACTGGGTTCCCGAGGGTTCGGGCGCTGGGAACGCAACAGCCTTTCTTCAATCAGGCCATCTGATCATGTTCGTGCTGGTACTTCTTGCTTTGCGCCGATTCATTGGAATGGCAACAATGAAGTCCAACCCGAAACTGGTGCTCTTGTATTTGAGGCGTATTTCCCTCGAAGGCGGAAAATGTTACACGCGATGCGGCAGATGCTGCTAATTTTCGGCAACCAGGTCGCCTATTACTGTAACTTCGGCGCAGTGGTTTCCTTCTGCTGGATAACGGGGTAGCAAAAAGCTGAGCGCAGCTCCAACAATGCAGGTCAATGCAAGCCCTACTATCAGGCTGGGTTGATACATTCCAAAGCGATCGTAAAAATGACCAACAACAATGGGGCCTGTCGCGCCACCTACAGCATAAGCTGCCCAGGTGAGACCGTAGAGAGCAGCGAAGTGTTTTCGGCCAAAGTAGCGAGCAATTAGATAAGGAACCACATCGGCCTCGCTGCCCAGGCCGTAGCCCATCAGAGCAGACCCGAGAAGAGCGATCGGGCGAGATGTCGCGGCTGTTAAGGCAAGAATACCGAGACCGGAAATTGCCAGCATGATGGCGGCAATGTAGGCCGCAAAGTAGCGATCGAGTAGTAGACCAGTCGTAAGCCGTCCCAGGATACCTGTCGCTCCCATGATCGAAAGGGTAAGGGCGGCGCTCCGCGCCGAGACGCCCCGTTCAGTCAGCAATGCGGCGAGATGCGAGATGAGTCCGTTTGAGCCGAATGCTTCCAGCATGATCATGAATGCGAGAATCCAGAAGATGACGCTACCCACTGCAGCTCCCATGGACATTCCGGTTGGAGAATGGTGATTGGCTGATTGCACGAGAGACACAGGCCGGTTGCGCACGAGAAGTGCTGTGAGCGGAATTCCCAGCAGCGCGATACATCCCAAAGCCAGGTAACCGTGCCGCCAGTCGTAATTATGAATCACGGCCTGCGTCACCAGGGGAATGACAATCGATCCCGTGCCGCTCCCCGTCAGCACAAGCGCGAGCGCAAGTCCACGATGCTTCTGAAACCAGGTGAGCACTGCTCGGGTGTAGGCGAGCTGCGCGGTGCCATTTCCTACGACGCCAAGAAGAAAGTAAGTCAGATAAAAGCGCGTGATGTTCGGGGTAAGGAGACTTAACGAAGCATATGCCGCGGCAAAAACCAGAATGCTTGGGAGAATAATCCGTCGCGGCGGAAAGCGATCGAGCAGTGCGCCGATGCCAGGGGAAAACACGGCCACTGTCATTGCCGCAATTCCGAAGGCACTTGAAATCGCCTCCCGATGCCAGCCAAAAGCTTTTGCCAGTGGTTCGATGAACAAACTGAACGTGTATGGCATGATCGCGGCGAAGCTGACCATGACGCCTACAAACGCGGCGACACACACACCCCAGCCGGGATAACGAATTACATCTTCGGTTCTCTGATTAATTGCTTCCATTACACCGCGTCGCGCGACGTCTTTTTCGCCCCGCGACCATACCCTTCACGCGCCATGCGTTCGCCCATTTCACGATAGGCTTCCGACTCGGCGGGTTGCCACATTCCGAGGCCATCCACGTAGCGGTTGTACATGCAGAAAGCGGCAGCAATGAGCACAGTGTCGTGTATTTCCAGGTCGGTTGCACCCTGCTGACGCACGCGGTCGACGTCGGCTGGGGTAACGTTCTTCCCGCCTTTTTGCACCAGCCCCGCAATATTCAACAGGGCTCTCATTTTGCCAGAAACTTCCGCCGTCTCCGGATTCGCCTTTATGCGATCGAGCAATTCCTTATTTCCGGCCAGGTACGCAATGGCCGCGGCACTATGTGAGAGCTGGCAGAAGCTACAATCATTCCGATACGAAACGTAGGCGGCAATCATTTCGCGTTCGGCCGAGGTCAGACTGTTCGGTCCACGTAACAAGACCTCAGCCAATTGCAGCAGCGGTTGTGCGGTCTCGGGCGAAATGCCAACAGTCCAACGATGCCCGGCAGTTCTTCCTGCAATTCGATATAAGCCATATACGACCTCGCGGTTTTGTTATGGAGTTAGTTTCCCGGTCATCATGTAATTCTGTGGAGGAATGCCGAACGCATCCGCAACTCGGTTGAAAAAAGCAAACAACGCGATGATGTAAACGGCCTCAGCAATCTGTTCCTCTTTCCACTCCAGGTCTCTGAGCTTCTGCACATCTTCAGCCGTCGAACGATGAGCGGCGCGGGTGATCAGTTCCACGTAGTCCATTAATCCCCGCTCTGCAGCCGTAAGCCCTGCTTCATCGAGCTTGCCGTCAAGAATCGCCTTCACACATTCATCCGATGCTCCCTGAACACGCAGGAAGTAGGCGTGGCTGTCGAGTCAATACGGGCACCGATTGAGGTAGGAGACGTAGCTGGCAATCAGCTCCTTCTGCCGGCGCGAAAGATGCCCTTCTGAAAAATGGATGGTATTACCGAATTCAATCACTTGCCGCAGAAAGTCGGGCCGGGCGCCAAAACATTTGATAATGCCGGGAACCCGTTGCCTTCCAGAGCCGGCGCGCCAGAAGTCGTAAGCAGCGGCGGTATCGCCTGTGGCTTCCGCGTCTTCAATGATTTTGATTTTCGTCGAAGGTCGCGACGCTTTCGCTGCTTCGGTCGGTACGCGATCGTCAATCGGCATCGATTTCCTTAGGAGAGTTGGGTCGCGCCATTCATCTGCACAGCTGCAGAATTGATAAATCTAGTTGCCAGGTTAACTGGCAACAATAGTCGAAAACTACTACCGCGGAACGAATGTGGCCATGTTTTGTGAATACCGAGCCAAAACACAGTCCAATACTGGTTTTGCACTATTGACCCTTCAATCGATGTCTCTATAATCGCTGAATTTCCAACCGACTTCTTCATGAGGGACATGGGAAAATCTACAACTGTGCTTCGGTTCGTGGCCTCTCTGTTTGTTGCGATCTCGACAATTCAGTTAGCACCGGCCCAGCAAATCACCGGAACCCTTCGCGGGTCGATTGTTGATCCAAACGGCGAGGGGGTGGGCACCGCCATAGTGACCGCGACTCTTGTGGAGACCGGCCTGGTTCGCACCACGTCTGCTGATCGCGAAGGAAACTACGTCTTTCTGGAATTGCCGGTTGGCCACTACCAATTGCAAGCGCAATCGCACAACTTCGAGAAATATCTGCGGCAGGGCATCTCCCTGAACGTGAACCAGGTCGCAACCGTCAACGTTGAGCTGCGGGTCGGCTCTGACACGCAGACTGTTGAAGTGAGGG
>JAFAPG010000527.1 GCA_019247235.1 Acidobacteriota bacterium | reverse complement strand
TGCGTCGCAGATCGTGACGCGGGACGCAATCCAGACCCCAGAGGCCTTCGCCGAATTCCCGAGCTGTCGTCAGCAGCTCGTAGAAAGGCGTCCAATTGTATCCCCATTCACGATCGAAACGCAGCCGTTCTCGCAGCCGTTCTTCGTCGATATCTCTGCGCCACCAGCAGTCCAGAATCGCCTGATCGCGGGAGAGCACGGCTTCGACACCCAGGAGGACGGGACGTGAATGCGACATCTGCTCGACCAGCTTGGCGGCGAAGCCTTGCGATTTGGGCAAAGCGTGATAGTCGCCGACCAGCACGATATCGGCGCGCTCTATCTGCGCGTTAAGTTCCTCCCCACTGAGCACCCGAGTGTACTTGCGAAAGGCTTGCGTGAATTCCCGGAGGTACTTTCGGCCGGAGGAGGAATCCCGCGGCTGGATCTCGCGTCGCACCTCGGCCAGCGCCCGAATCTGCGCCGCTGCCCATCGAGTTTTACGATCGGTCGTGGCCTTCATCTTGACTCGCTGCTTCACGCTCCCTATGCTCAAGACCTTGACCCAGGCCAGCGCGCGGTCAGAGCTGGTAAGGGCGCGCCGAGGACACAGGGAGCCTTGCCCGATTCGCCGCACAATCTCACCATTGCCGCCACCGGAGCGAGTGGCGCGATTTTTCTTCGCCACATTCTGGCCGCCCTGGACCGCGATGCCAGAGTCAAAATCGTGAACTTCATCGCTTCTGACGGTGCTCTGCGCGTTCTGGCCGAAGAACTTGATCTTCGAGGTCGCTCCGACCTGGTCAGGCAAGTCGTTGGACGCCAGCGTGTCTCCGGGAAAATCCGCCAGCAATCAAATGCTGATATCGGCGCCAATATAGCCAGTGGCTCCTACCCTAGCGATGCCATGGTTGTCATTCCCTGCAGTATGGGGACGCTGTCCCGCATCGCCCAGGGCACCGCTTCTCAGCTGATCGAACGCGCTGCCGACGTGTGCCTCAAGGAAAAACGCCCGCTGGTTCTCTGTGTGCGCGAGACCCCGCTGAATAAAATTCACATCCGCAACATGTATCGTGCGGCCGACGCCGGGGCATCGCTGTTCCCCCTTATTCCCGCCTACTATTTCCGCCCGGCCACACTCGATCAAATGGCACATGAACTGGCCTGCCGCGTGCTCGCCCACATCGGATTGCCTCAGGCTGACGCCTACCGCTGGAAGGGATAGGTCGAGATCGACGTTTCGGTCGGGAATTTCAGTCTAGAGGCACAAAAGTGTGTGCGACAGATTTCCGCCGGACATGTCCTTCCGCGCAGTTCAGAAATAGCGAACCGCAACAGCTGATCCCGTCGGCGTGGTTCACGGCAGGGTTCCTGCTGCGCGTCTTCGGCATCCATTGGTGGCTGTTAGAATCGTTGCTTCGCCAGCCGAATCAAACAAACAGAGGAGCAACGACTTTGCCCGACACCATCTTCGACGTTGTCGTAATTGGCAGCGGTCCTGCAGGGTATACGGCCGCCATCCGGGCTGGCCAACATCGATTGAAGACTGCTCTGATTGAAAAAGACCCCTACTTGGGCGGTACTTGCTTGCACGTCGGCTGTATTCCTACCAAGGCGCTGCTCTTTAATGCCGAGCTGTGGGACCACTTGAAGGACGCCAAAGAATACGGCATTGAAGGCGTGCAATCGCGCGCCTTGAACTGGGAGGCGGTGCAGGAGCGCAAAGCGAAGATCGTCAACAAGCACGCCAAAGGGCTCGAGTTCCTGATGCGCAAAAACAAGGTGGAGAGCATGCCAGGATATGGCAGGCTAGCCGGTCCGGCGCAGAACGGCCTGCACACGATTGAGCTCGAGAACGCGGGAAAAAAGACGCGACTCAAAACCAAAAATGTCATCCTTGCGACTGGTTCCGAAGCTCGCATGTTGCCTGGTCTTGAGCCGGATGAAAGGGTTTTAACCAATATTGAGATCTTGAAATTACCGGCCGTGCCAAAGTCCCTCATCGTAGTGGGAGCTGGCGCCGTGGGAGTCGAGTTTGCTTCGATCTATCGGTCCTTTGATTCTCAGGTCACCATCCTCGAGATGCTTCCTCGGCTGGTACCACTTGAGGATGAAGAGATTTCAAAGGAGCTGGCGCGCGTCTATCGCAAGCGGGGGATCAACTTCGAAGGCGGCGCCAGGGTCGAAAAGGTCGAGAAGACAAAGTCAGGGGTGGCGGTCACCTTCAGCAGCAGCGGAAAACAACAAAGAATAGAAGCCGAAAAGATCCTGATTGCGGTCGGGCGCAAGCCGAATACGGAAAACATCGGTCTCGAAAAGACCCGCGCCGGGACTGAGCGTGGCTTTGTCAAAACCAATCAATGGATGGAGACGGCCGAACCTGGTGTTTACGCCATTGGCGACATTGTTCTGGGAACCCCCCAACTGGCTCACGTAGGAGCCATGGAGGGAATTGTCGCGGTCTCGAAGATCGCGGGCAAGCCTGACAAACCGATCAATCCACTTCGCATTCCCAACGTAACTTTTTGTCACCCGGAGATTGGCAGCGTAGGGCTGACCGAGGCTCAAGCGCGGGAGCAAGATTACGATATCAAAGTAGGGAAGTTCCCCTTTACCGCGAATTCTCGGGCTTCGATTGTGGGTGAGCATGAAGGCTTTATAAAAATTGTTTCCGATGAAGGTTACGGAGAAATTCTCGGCGTGCATATCATTGGCCCGCAGGCTACTGAGCTGATCGCAGAAGCGGTTACGGCCATCGAACTGGAGGCCACGGTCGAGGATCTGATGTGGACCATACACGCGCATCCCACTCTCGCCGAAGCGATGCTCGATGCTTCAAATAGCGTCTACGGTTTGGCCATTAACGCGTGAATTCGAGCATGGGTGAAAATTG
>JAFAPG010000131.1 GCA_019247235.1 Acidobacteriota bacterium | reverse complement strand
GCCCAATCGGCAATGCGCGAAGATCGCGGCTTCAACTCTGAAACTCTTAAGACAATGAAGTCGAAATACCGGAACCTTCCTCCGAGCAAACCGGCGATGTTAAACTTACGTGGGTCAGGTATCGGTCCCACGCGACGTATTCTCGCCAACCCCGCCAGGTCCGGAAGGAAGCAACGGTAACGGGCTCTTGCGTGTGCAGTGGGCTCCCGGTGCCTGGCTTAGAAAACCGCGCGCCATGGCTGATCCACAGGGGCGCGCATCAGGCAGCAAGAATTTGCTTCCTCATACCGCCGTAAACCATATTTTTGACCAGCTCCATTTCATAAAAATCGTGGGGGAAGCCCAAGTCTATGTTGCTAGCTTCATGCAATCGTGAGAGTTGCTCAGGAGAAAGCTCTAGAGTCAAGCTGTCGAGATTATCCTGAAGTTGCGAGACCTTTCGCGCACCAATGATGGGGATAACTGGAGTCTGACGATAGCGTAGCCAGGCTAACGCGACCTGGGCGGACGAGCGGCCGGTTTCTTCGCTTGTCCTCTTAAGCGCCTGAATGACGCGATCCGTGCGCTCACCTCGGCGCATGAAATCCTTTGTCATCTCGCTTGCGTAACGTGCCTCCCCCGCAGTTGCCGAATGGTATTTTCCACTCAACAGGCCGCCGGCCAGAGGCGACCAAGCCACCACGCCGAGGTTCAAGGCCTGGGCCATAGGAATCAGCTCACGTTCGACAGTGCGCTCGATAAGAGAGTATTCAATCTGCAAGCCCACAAATTGCGTCCAACCGCGCAATTCAGCCAGAGTATTGGCTTTTGCCACCCACCAGGAAGGGCAGTCAGACACCCCGATATAGAGTACTTTGCCTTGACGCACTAGGTCATCAAAGGCTCGCATCACTTCTTCAGCCGGTGTCAATTGGTCCCAAATATGCAGCCAATAGAGGTCGATGTAGTCAGTCTTAAGCCGGTGCAAGGAAGCCTCGAGGGCTTGCACCATGCTCTTGCGGTGATTGCCGCCCGCATTCGGATCCTTGCCTTGGGTCGCATTGGTGTATTTGGTCGCCAGGACTACTTCTTGCCGGTGGCCTCGAATAAAGTCGCCAAGAAAAGTTTCGCTCGACCCGTTGGTGTATACGTTGGCGCTGTCCACGAAGTTGCCGCCTGCGGCTCGATATGCGTCATAGATGCTGTGCGAATCGTCCTTGGTAGCGCCCCAACCCCAATCTTCTCCAAAGGTCATGGTGCCAAGACAGAGCTCCGCGACTCGTAGACCGCTATTTCCGAGCAGCCGATATTTCATTGCTTCTCCTCCAAAATTCAATGAAGTAGACCTAGTTGATTGGCTGCGGGGGCGGAGCGATCCAGAATTTTCGCATGTATGTCGAGAGACATGCGTCAGAAACCCAAAGAGGGTTGAGACGCTAGGTGCGAGAAGCGGCGGTAGCCGAACGCGAGCTTTGCGCGGCGGCTGCGGTGAGACTTTCGATCGTCGGTAATGACCGCGGAGCGATAAAACTGATTTCCGGCTGGGTGGCGCCGGTTTGAAAGGCGCGGCTGAGCATCTCAAGGGCGGTGCCCGCCAGCGGGGGGGCCACGACGGTTGCGGTTAGCAGGCCACTGCGAACCCAGGCCTGTCCCGTTCTCGCCACTCCGTCGCATCCAATGAATGGAATCGATAACCAACGATCTCGTGCTTGGCCTTCATAGGAAAACTGCTGGAAGGCCTTCTTCGCCCCGACCGCCATGGCATCATTCTGCGCGGCAACGAGATCGATCGGCGTCTGCTGAGAGGTTGCCAGGCGCAGCCAGGCGGTAATTGCTTTGAAAGCGCTTGCCTCCGTCCAATTGCCTTTCATGGTCTTCACCTGCACGTTGCTGGCTCGAGTTTCATACATGCCCAGAGTCCGCAGTTTGCAGGCATCACTCTCGGATGGGCCCTGAATATATAGAACCGAACCTCCTTGGGGCATGAGGGCGGCGAATTGTCGCCCCTGAATACGGCCAATTTCCAAGTTATCGGAGGCCACACCGAAGACAGGTACTTTCGCTGTCTGGCGAAGTTCCCGGACGTAGCCCACCTCACGATTCAGCACCACCCAAGCTAGACCGGCCGATACCGCAGCCCGGGCCACTTGCGGCAGCGCTGTTCCGCCTACCGGCTCAAGAACAATGGCCTCGGGCCGAGCCTTGGCATCGGCCTGCACATACTTCAGAATCTGTTGGCTCTGTAGAATGCTGTCGCTATCCGCATAGAGTACCTCCAGATCGATTCCAAGCCGAGTGGCAGCCTCTTCGGCAGCCGCCGCCTGCTCGGTCTGATAATCATTCTCCTGCGTGATAAGCGAGACTACAACGCGGAGTCTCTTCATGGCGAAAATCATACTGCCAATTTGGGGCAGAAGTCGGCATTTTGATAAACCGCCACATGACCAAAGTACCCTTGCGTGCCTAAATTTTTCCGCACATTGGTCACGTTACCTACTCGGTGAATTGGCGATTCGAGGTCTGGTGCGTACAATAACGTTTTTACCTTTGTCGTCATGGAGAGCCACGCGTGAGCCAGCTCGTCCGCGCCCAGATTACCGCCCTGGGAACCTATGTTCCACCTCGTGTTCTGACCAACAGCGATTTTGAGAAGATGGTGGACACCAACGACGAGTGGATTCGGACGCGCACCGGTATACGAGAGCGTCACATAATTGACAAAGGTATGGCCAGCAGTGATTTAGCGGTTGAAGCAGCGCGTTTGGCGCTGGCTGAGCGCAACCTTGAAGGCAATGAAATTGAGGCCATTATCGTGGCCACTGTGACTCCAGACATGTTGTTCCCTGCTACTGCCTGCTTGGTGCAGCACAAGCTCGGGATCAAAAAGGCTTGGGGTTTTGACCTCTCGGCTGCCTGTTCGGCTTTTGTTTACGCCTTGCAAACGGGAGCGCAGTTTGTGTCGACCGGGACGCACCGGAAAGTTCTGGTCATCGGCTCTGATGTTATGTCTTCAATCCTTGACTACTCCGATCGCGCCACCTCAATTCTTTTTGGCGACGGCGCCGGCGCAGTTATCGTCGAGCCAGCGGCTAATCACGGAGATGGCATCATCGACTTCATTCACGAAATCGATGGTTCGGGAGCTTGTTCGCTCTACATGCCTGGAGGAGGCAGCCTCCACCCCTCTACCCACGAAACCGTGGACAAAAGGATGCATTATGTCCATCAGGATGGACAAGCGGTGTTCAAATTCGCGGTGCGCAAAATGGGAGAAGTCTGTGAGCGCTTGCTCGAACGCAATGGGGCAAGAGCGCGTGACATTGACTGCTTCATTCCCCATCAAGCGAATCAGCGAATCATTCAGGCTACCGCGGAACGTCTTGGGCTGAGAGCAGAAAGCGTCATTATCAACATTGACCGGTACGGGAATACCACCGCCGGGACAATTCCCCTGGCCATGGCAACCGCTCGCCAGGAAGGTAAACTGAAAAAAGGCGATCTGGTCCTGCTTGCCTCCGTAGGTGCGGGCTTTACCGTAGGCGCCACCTTACTGCGTTGGACCATCTAGCAGCTCTGACGGCGCAATGCACTCTAGGAACGACCGCCGGCCTGAGTAGGCCGGTCCCCGATTGCCCTCCCGTCGCGATTCGCCCCGCGACTCTCGAGCGCATCTGAATTTCTGCCTAACAGTTGTCTTTCTCGGCCAACCATCATTCCTGTGGCGAAACCACATGAAATGTGACATACTCATGTGGTAATTCCACAGGACCGGCATATGGGTGAGTCAAAGCTCGATCTGCTGCAAGGCACGCTTGACGTAATGGTGCTTCAAACACTCACCGCCCTCGGCCCTTTGCATGGTTATGGAATCGCCCGGCGAATCGAGCAGGTGAGTGGCAAGCAGGTGCTCTTAAATCAGGGAACGATATACGCCTCCCTGGTGCGTCTGCAGCAGCGCGGTTGGATTTCCTCGGCGTGGGGAACATCGGCCAATAATCGACGGGCGAAGTTCTACTCGATCACTCGAAGCGGGCGCAGGCAGCTAGTGGCCGATACCGCTTACTGGCGAAGGCTCGCCGCGGTAATGGGGCGCGTGCTCGCCATGTCCTCGGAGGGTTAGCCTTGAGGAGGATCGTTTCGGTTCGCGAGACTTTGGCCCGCATAAAGTGGTTCGTTCGCCGCCGGCCGGGGGAACAAGACTTTGAAGCTGAGCTTGCCTCTCATCTCGAACTTGCGATCGAGGAGAACTTGGCCAAGGGGATGACCGCTGAGGAAGCGCGCAGACAAGCCCTGCTGCAACTGGGTGGTCTGGACTCGGCAAGAGAATTCCACCGCTACGCGCGAGGATTGCCGGCAGTCGATCGCTTACTGGGAAACCTCGGCTTTGCCCTTCGCGGTATGCGTCGTGACATGGGGTTTACTACGTTGGCGGTGGGCATTCTTGCGGTCGGAATTGGGGCGAACACGGCGGTGTTCTCAATGCTGAATGGGGTCCTTCTGAGCACCCTGCCCTATCAACAGCCGGCGCGTTTATACCTCGTGCGCGAAGCCTTACAGGTTGGGAACCGACTCTACCATCCTGCACTCGACAATGGAGGAAACTTCCTAATGTGGCAGCGCCACTGCCACGCATTCAGTGGTATGGCCGCCCTCGAGCCCATCAATGCCAATCTGGACCTCGAAAGGGAGGCAGAGCAGGTGCACGGGCTACGCGTGTCCGCGGGGCTGTTTTCACTCCTTGGCATTCCGCCGCAACTAGGACGCGAATTTGTTTCCAGCGAAGACGAGCGCGGCCGCGACCATGAAGTGATCCTCACGCACGAGCTGTGGCGCAGCCGATTTCATTCCGACCCCAATATTGTGGGTAAAAGCATTCGGCTAAGCGGATATGCGCACAACGTGGTGGGGGTTCTGCCCGCCAATTTTTATTTCCCCCGATTCGACCAGTTGAGCGGTGAAGCCTTCGCCGGCTGGAATTCGCCCATCGAGTATTTCGTGCCATTGGCGCTGGCGCCCTGGGAACGTGAACCGGCGGCGGGAAACCTAGAGAATTTCGTGGTGATCGCACGTCTGAAGCCGAACATAGGCGTAGCGCAAGCCGCGGCAGAGCTTGACGCTATCGGCGCCGACATCTCGCGTCACGATCGGCGGGCGGCCGGCGGAGTACTGCTGCGCGGCGAGCTGGCGCCGTTGAAAACAACAGTCGTTGCTGCAGCCAGGAAAATCCTGTGGATGCTGATGGCGACAACCACCCTGGTATTAATGATCGTTTGCGTGAACCTTGGTGGTTTACTGTTGGCCCGCACGCTCAAGCGTGCCCACGAAGTGGCGGTCAGAAAAGCCTTAGGGGCCACGCACTGGACCTTGCTCGCCCAGTTCTTCATTGAGGGTTTATTGTTGGTCGCCGAAGGAGGGGTGCTGGGCGTCCTGCTGGCGTGGGCAACAGTTCGCGTCATCATTGTACGCGCGCCGCTCAGCATCCCCCGCGTGCAAAGCGTATGCATTGACGAGCACGTACTTGTGTTCAGCGTCGTAATTTCCCTGTTGGCGGGCCTGATCTTCTCACTGTTGCCGGCGCTCGGAGTCAGCCGTTTGGAACCGGGAGAGGCACTGAAGTCAACGGCGGCGACGACCACGGCCGCGCGCCGTACCTCCAGGCTGCGGGACCTGCTTGCCGGCTCGGAGGTTGCGCTGTGCACAGTGCTTTTGATTACGGCATTGCTGCTGATCGAAAGTCTCAATCGAGTGCTCGCCGATAACCGCTGGCTCGAATCCGAGCGCGTGCTGGCGCTTGACTTGCTTGTCCCTTACAACAAGTATGGAACGCGTGACAAACAGCGGCAACTCGAGGACAAATTGCTGCAAAGAATCGAGGAACTCCCCGAGGTTAGCGTCGCTGGCCTCACCAATGCTCTTCCTTTGAAAGGCTCGATGTGGAGCGAGACGCTGGATTTTGAGGAGATCCACAAGGCTGAACAGGATGAACCGGTGGCCAATTGGCGTTTTGTCAGCCCAGGCTATTTTCGCGCCATTGGTCTTCCCTTGCTGCGCGGGCGTGTTTTCGCTGCTGGCGATGAGGGGAAGAAAGTCGCGGTTGTGTCGCAGGGGATTGCCAAAAGCATCGAGAGTAGCCGCGATCCTCTGGGACTGCATCTACGCTGGCAGCAGGACAACACATCATACAGCGTTGTCGGGGTGGTCACAGACGCCCGCACCGATGCCGACCAGCAAGCCCCTTTGACCGTCTATCTGCCATATTGGGCACAGACCCCCACGCAATTGTCGCTGGTGATTCGCACCGGTGGGGATGCGCGAGCAGTTGCTGCGGAGGTGCGAACGACGGTGCGACAGCTGGATAACGAGATCGCAATCCCGCATCTGTCGACCCTTGATGATGTAGTCAGCGCAGCAGTCGCTCCCCGCCGCTTCGTTGCCTGGCTGGGGACTGTATTCGCCGCTTTTGCGACGCTGCTTGCCGCCGTGGGTCTGTACGGAATCCTCTCCATTGCAGTAACACAACGAATGAATGAGTTCGGTATTCGCTTGGCCTTGGGTGCAGCTCGCAAAAACGTAGTGTGCCTGGTCATC
>JAFAPG010000288.1 GCA_019247235.1 Acidobacteriota bacterium | reverse complement strand
CACCTGGCGTGGGCTATTTTGGCCGGCGCTGCCGGAGGACTGTCGCTCGGGATCTTCTATCGCGCCCTGGCTCAAGGTGAGATAGGGCTGGCCGCGCCCTTGGCCGCGCTTCTGAGCGCAGTCATTCCCGCCGCCTTTGGCATCATGATCCAAGGTCGTCCTCAAGCTTTGACCATCTCTGGTTTGCTGCTGGCGCTCTTAGCTATCTGGTTGATCTCCCGTCCCGAACATGGAATACGCCCCGAGGGGCTTGGCCTCGCCGTAGTTTCGGGGTTCGGCTTTGCCTTGTTCTACATCTTCATGGAGCGGGCGGGCTCGGGATCGGCTCTGTGGCTGGCGACCGCCTCGCGCTCCTCGGCTCTTCTGGTGAGTAGCGCGATTACCCTCGTGGGCAGGAAGTTCTCGCCTTCTTATCCTCTAGGCTTTGCTTTGGCCTTATTGAGCGGGCCGATCGACGTAACCGGCACAGTGCTGTTTGTGCGGGCAGAGCAAACCGGGCCACTAGCAAGCGCGGTAGTCTTGGCTTCGCTCTATCCTATCGTCACCGTTTTGCTGGCGCGAGTGATCTTAAAAGAACGCTTCAGCTTGTGGAAGGCCATCGGGGTCGTGGCCGCAGTGGCGGCCGTCCCCATGATCGTCGCCCGATAAGGGTGATTTAAGAAAGCTCGCCGCGCATTTATACTCCCGAAGCAATCTTTCGGAGGCTGATTGAAACTCTATCGAACCAAAGCAGGCTTTCTGCTCGAGCACGAAACCCGCTGGTACGCGGGAACCGATCCTTCTTGGGATAGTCTGGTCACGCGCGATGATCTCGATCCGCACCTCAAGTCTTTGCTGGCTACGCTTGAGAAACTTGGGGGTCAGCCCGCCAACCTCAGCCAGACGCTAGTGGCCCCGATCGCAGGCCAGGAGGTATGGGCGGCGGGTGTGACCTATCACCGAAGTCGAGACGCGCGCATCGAAGAGGCAGCATCGGCCGGGGGAGGAGACTTCTACGACCGGGTGTATCAGGCTGCCCGCCCGGAGTTATTCTTTAAAGCCACTCCCCATCGCGTCGTCGGTCCTGGAGGCCAGGTTGCGGTGCGACAAGACGCTCAGTGGTCCGTCCCCGAACCCGAACTGGCGCTCTTGATCAGCCCGTCAGGAAAAATTCTAGGCTACACCGTCGGCAACGATATGAGCTCACGCGATATTGAGGGAGAAAACCCGCTCTACTTGCCCCAGGCAAAAGTTTATAACCGTAGCTGCGCTCTGGGTCCGTGCATCTTGGTAAGTTCCGAACCGTTGTCCCGCGCGACGGAAATACATCTGGACATCTTGCGCCAGGGGCAAACGGTCTTCCAGGGCTCGACCAGTTTGAAGGAATTAAAACGTGAGCTTTCGACCCTGGTGCGCTATCTCTATCTCGACAATTCCTTTCCCCAAGGATGTTTCTTGCTCACCGGAACCGGCATTGTTCCACCAGATTCGTTTTCTCTCCGCCCAAGCGACGAAATTCGCATCACCATCGAGGGTATCGGCACCCTGGCGAATACTGTCGGTTGAGGGCACTGCGACGACAGCGAAACCACAGCGTGATCAATGTGGCGGCGGCGAGGTCGATTCGGTCGAGAGGAAGTTACTCCGCCGCGGCTGAGGGTGCGGCGACCCGATTATGAGCGATGTCATCAATCAGTTTCAAAAGCGGCTCGGGGTCAGGCTCGATATGAAAGTTCGCGCCCTCAACCAATCGCTCACCCAGGTTACGGCGAAGCGATATGACGGCAGCGAGCGGGTTAGCGCCGCGAAAAGCTTCGACCAGCCGTTGTTTCTCGCTGTGGTCGATTGAATGTCCAAGAATGAAAAGATTGAACGCGCCTTCTTGGCACTTTTCTAAGCTCGCGGCGAGCCCCATCGCCGACACAACCTCGTAGCCCTCCCGTTCCAGCAACATATGCCGAGTTCGGAGCAGAGTCTCGTCAAAGGATACGGACAAGATTCGCGCTTTAGGCTCTCGGGCGGCTAGCTTTTCGGCGAGGACGGCGATGAGCGTATCTGGATTGGTTGGTTTCGTGATGTAGTCATCGACGCCTTCATGAATACCTTCGACGGCGGTTTCAACATCGGGAAAGGCGGTCAGAATGATGGCCACGCAGCGTGGATTGGCCTTACGAACGGCGCGTACCAGCGCATAGCCATCTCCCTCGCGGTTGACATTTAGATCGGAAAGTAGCAAATCGAATGGCTGAGCTTCAATCTCGTTCAATGCCTCTGGCACATTGCTTGCCACCGTCACATCAAATCCATATTTTTTGAGAATCACCGGTAAGGTCGCGCGAATATTCGGTTCGTCATCGACAAATAAGACGCGTTTGTGTGCCATGATGCGCGGTCTACCTCGCTTCAGGATCTCGCTCGTCTCCGGCACGGCAGCTATCCTAACGTGGGACACTGCTCAAGACATATACATCGAACCCTGTATCTGCCCCCCGACGACTCATCTGCTGCGCGCAGGCCGGGTTTCTTGCCCGCCTAGGTCGAGGTCGAAATACCGCACGGGCGAGAGCAACGCATCTGGCCGTGTGCACCTCTCTTCCCTCGCTCGGCTGGTTCTAACGTTCTATCGTTCGCTTTTTCTATCGTTCCCTAGTTCTAGGGCGAGATTGGGCCAGGGCATCCCCCCGGGGCGGACTCTTTTGTTTTGTTGTGCTTTCCTCGCCTGTTGCGAGCCCGTGAGGCGGGACGAGCGCCTGTCCCGCGCGCTTCCGATTACAGTCGTAACGTTCCCATGGCTTGGGTTGAGTGTCAGAATGTCTACGATTCATCCCGGAAAAGGAACACGCTAGTGGCACGTCTTTGGTCGCGATTTCAAGCAGTGCTTTTTGTCTCCGTCGTTCTTGCCCCAATCGTCGTCGGGAAAGCTTGGGCGGAGCAAAATGTACCCGGAGTGAGCGACTCCAAAATTCGTATTGGATCCTGTTCCGCTCTATCCGGACCAGCCTCATTTTTAGGCATTCAAAGTCAGGTAGGCGCGCTCGCCTATTTTCATGTCGTGAATGATGCGGGAGGAATTTACGGCCGTACCCTCGAACTAAAATCGCGTGACGATGGATACGACCCGGAACAAACATCGGCTTGTTTCAGCCGACTCGTTCAAGACGACGTCTTCGCCATGGGCTTTTTCGTGGGCGCTCCCACGGCGGCCAAGTACGTGCCCCTGGCCGAGGCCTCTAAAATTCCCCTGGTTGGCCTATTCACGGGAGCACAGATGCTCTACGAGCCTATCAAGCATAACGTCATCTGTGTTCGTGCTTCCTATTTCGACGAGCTTCGCGAACAAGTTGACGCTCTCTGGCGAGTACGGAGAGCGCACAGGATCGCCTTAATTTACGAAGATGATGCCTTCGGCAAAACCGTGCTCGAGGGAGTACAGCACGCCATGGCCAAATATGAATCCACACCAGTGGCTATGGGCAAGTTTCAACGAAACACCTTGGACATTTCCGCAGCCGTCAAAGCCGTGCGAGAAGAAAAGCCGGACGCCGTGATCCTGGCCGGACCTTACGCTCCGGTAGCTGCCATTTTGAAAGAGGCTCATGCCGCCAATTGGTCGCCTTTGTTTCTAACCGTTTCCTTTGTGGGCACCGAGGGACTGCTACGCGCCGCCGGTCAGGATGCCGAGGGCGTGGTGATTACTCAGGTAGTCCCCCCTTATGATCGCATCGACCTGCCCACCATCAAGCTGTACCGCGCCGCGCTCGAAAAATATATGTCCGGAACTTCGCCTAGCTTTGTGAGCCTGGAGGGATTCGTCGACGCCATGGTTCTGGTCGAAGGGCTGAAGGGAGCCGGCAAAGACTTAACCCGCGAAAAATTCATTAATGCCATCGAATCGCTCCATCACTTCGATCTGGGACTTGGCCCGGAGTTTCCTCTTGAGTACAGCCGCCAAGACCACAAAGGTTTTGACTCCGTCTATTCCACGGTTGTTCATCAGGGACGGGCCGTCGTCATCAGCGACTGGAAGACTCTGCGGGGCGATTAAGAACCCAGTACTCTCTGGCATCTTGGCCCACCCATCGTAAATGCCCTCGCCCGAGGAGCGCGGACGGATTGCTCAATCAACTCCCGATGCTACTCTGTAGGCGAGGAATTCAAAGTCTTGCCCCTAGGGCTCATCGGCCGAGTTGCTCCCGCAGTCCTCAGCTACGAGCCCGAGGCTTTGGTCGTCGAAACTCCAGACCAGCTTGGCCGATTCAGGGTTGTGGCAAGGCTCGGAAAAGACCGCTGAGAGTTGCCGGCTGAACGACGCCGGTCGAGATTTGTTTCCTGCGTGCCGTCGTGCTATTGACACCGAGTTTTGCGAGATCGCCCGAGAGACGCGCATTCAGAATGCATTCGAAAGAGAGGCATGGCATGAACTTCCTCTTGCGGACCGATAGCTACAAGTTCACTCACTGGAAGCAGTACCCGCCAGAGACGACCGGAGTGTACTCGTACCTTGAATCCCGAGGTGGCATGTTTTCTACCACCGTGTTTTTCGGCCTGCAGTATTACTTAAAGGCGTACTTGGAGGGTCCACGTTTCACCCGCGCCGACATTGATGAGGCCGACGCCTTTTGCCGGCA
>JAFAPG010000055.1 GCA_019247235.1 Acidobacteriota bacterium | reverse complement strand
GAAATCGAGCAATAACCTCGGGCACGAAAATCGGACCAGCACTCAGCATGGTTTGAGCGAAGATGCCAATATCCGAGGCGTTCGAAAACAGGCCGGCATGCCCCGCAGTGCCGCCCATCAGACTGGCATTTTCATCCTGGACCTCGCCTTGGATGGTTCGTTGGCGAAAACTAGGATCCTCGGCTGTGGGGGGGATATTTCGACCCTGTGACGGGGAAGGATTAAAGGCCGTGTGGGCCATTCCAAGGGGGGCAAAGATTTCCCGACGGCAAAACTGATCCATCGGCTCACCCGCGATTTTCTCAAGCGCCAGTCCCAGGAGGATAAAGCCGATATCGCTGTATTCAGAGCGACTTCCAGGTTCAGCCTTTAAGGGTATTCTCAGGGCTTCACGCACCAGTTCTTCCCGATCGCGGGCACGAAGGAAGAGTTTTTCGTAGGCCGGCAAACCTGAGCTGTGCGCCAGCAGCATGTGGAAGGTGACCTGACGACGGCGGCAGTCGTTACCTGCGAACTCCGGTAGTGGCCCGACCAGCGGCGCCTCGAGATCGAGCATTCCACGTTGATAAAGCAACATCGCCATAGGGGTCGTGGCCAGTACTTTGGTAAGCGAGGCGAGGTCGAAGACTGTGTCGGTGGACACAAAAGCTGAGCTTTCCTGGTAACTGAAATGCCCAAATGCCTTTAACGCTATCAGCCTTCCAGCATAGTTGATGGCCAGGGAGGCGGCCGGAAAACTGTGGCTCTCCATGCCTTCTCTAATAATCTCGAAGGGGCGGCGAAAGACTTCGTCCTGAGCTTGAAGATCCACCGCTAGAAACCGCGTCAGGGATGGATCGTATCCAGACAAGCCTTTCCGTGTGCCTCATGAGCAAGGAAAACGCCGAGGTGTTTCCTCCCCCGGGCCCGAGCCGTGAGGGCGTTATAACAGAGGCGCCTTTCAGGGTAAAGTGGTGACAAGCGGGGATACCTGCGGCACCTCGGTCGCCAGTAACTTGATTGCCCTGCCTTGTGGTTTATAGAGTCGAAGCGTGAATCTTATGTCAACTGGGATCGCTAGGCCGGTGTTTTGGATTTTCTGGGTGAGTTGCCTGCCACTTTGTTCTCTTGGCCAACAACTCGAGCGTGAAAAGCTTTCGCCGCTAGATGGGATCATCAATGGCGCCATCGACAACCATGAAATTCCTGGCGCCATCTTGATCATCGGCCATAACGGACAGGTGATTTACCGCAAGGCATTTGGCCAGCGTTCGCTCGAGCCGTTTCGCTCCGCGATGACGCTCGACACGATCTTTGATCTCGCCTCCCTGACCAAGGTTGTGGCCACAACGTCCGCGATTATGCAGCTGGTTGAAAAGGGGAAGATTCGGCTGAATGACCCGGTTGCGAAGTACATTCCTGAATTCGCGCAAAATGGTAAGGTCGACATTACCATTCGTGACTTGCTAACCCATTACTCGGGCCTACCTCCAGACCTCGATCTCTCTCATCCTTGGACAGGCCGCGAGCTAGGCTACAGCATGGCCTTTGCCAGCATTCCCAATTCGCCTGTGGAGACCAGGTTTGTTTATAGCGATATTAACTTTATTGTTCTGGGAGCATTAGTCGAGAAGGTAAGTGGAACCACCCTCGCTTCCTACTGCGACGAAAACATCTTCTCTCCGTTAGGGATGTCGCGTACCCGCTTTTCACCGCCCAAAGAATGGCTCCCGCAAATCGCGCCTACCGAATTCGACGAAGGAGGGCGGATGCTTCAGGGCGTGGTACATGATCCTACGGCGCGTCGCTTGGGAGGAGTCGCCGGACACGCTGGTCTATTTTCGAGTGGGGATGACTTGGCCAAGTTCGCGCAATCGTTGCTTGATGGGAGTTCAATCCTTTCCCCCTTGAGTATCGAGAAAATGACCACCCCACAACAGCCGCCCAACGCGCCCACCTTACGAGGCTTGGGATGGGATATTGATTCGCCTTTCTCTTCAAACCGTGGCGAGCTGCTGCCGGTAGGCTCGTTTGGCCATACCGGCTTCACCGGCACCTCGTTATGGATCGATCCTCTCACACGCACTTACATTGTCTTGCTGACGAACGCCGTTCATCCTCGTGGACAAGGCTCTGTCGTGTCGCTTCGAGGGAAAATCTCAACTACCGTCGCAGCGGCTTTACCGTTGACCGTGGCCGAGGATCTCATAGGAAGGGGGAACACCATTACTGGATATAACGAAGCCATGGTTGCGGAACGACACCTGGCTAGCCGCAACGGTTCGGTCGAGACCGGCATCGACGTGTTGGAGTCGGAAGGTTTTGCCCCATTGCGAGGGAAGCGGATCGGCCTGCTCACCAACCAAACCGGCTTCGATTCAACCGGGCAGCGAACCATTGATGTCTTGGCGCATGCGCCCAGCGTTCATCTCACAGCGATCTTTAGTCCTGAACACGGAGTCACGGGCACGCTTGATACCACGCAGATTGAAAATTCTCGTGACGCCTCGACAGGCATTCCCGTGTACAGCCTGTACGGGCCGAACGAGCAATCTCGTCGGCCCCCGATTGACGTTCTCCGTCAGCTGGACGCGATCGTTATCGACCTCGCCGATGCCGGCGTGCGCTTCTATACCTATGAGACCAGCGTCGGTTACATGCTGGAAGCTGCCGCCAAGGCCTCTACTTCGGTCCTAGTCCTCGATCGCCCCAATCCGATCACCGGCTCCTTTATTCAGGGGCCAATGTCTGAGGCCGGTCGCGAGAGCTTCGTGAACTACGGTCCCATTCCCGTCCGTCACGGGATGACGCTCGGTGAGCTGGCCGGGATGTTCAATCAGGAGCATCACTTGCAGGCAAAGCTTACAGTAGTTCCTATGCGGGGTTGGATGCGAGGGGACTGGTTTGACTCAAGCGGGCTGGAGTGGAGGAATCCCTCACCCAATCTGCGCAGCCTGACCGAGGCGGTGCTCTATCCCGGGGTGGCACTGGTGGAAGGTACAAACATTTCAGTCGGTCGTGGGACAGATACGCCGTTTGAACTTTTAGGGGCTCCTTGGATAAAGAGTCGCGAATTGGCAGGATTTTTGAACGCTCGCCAGATCCCTGGAATTCGCTTTGTTGCGGCGCGTTTTACGCCCAGCTCGAGCAACTATGCCGGCCAAACGTGCCAGGGGGTCAACCTGATCATTACGCAGCGGGAATTTCTTGATTCGCCGGAG
>JAFAPG010000954.1 GCA_019247235.1 Acidobacteriota bacterium | reverse complement strand
TGGATCGAGGCCAAACGCTTGGTGAGCTTTTTTCACGAAGAAGATCCCACACGTCCCACCACCTCTGCCTTTAACAGTTGGGACGACGCCATTCGCAACCACCTGGCTGACCAAGTCGACATCCCGGGTTTCAACTATAAGCCTATGTATTACGAGCGGATCATGCAAGATCACCCCGCGTGGGTCATCTATGGATCGGAAACCGCATCTTGCGTTAGTTCGCGCGGTGTCTATCACCTTCCCCTCTCGAAGTATGAGAAAGATCCATCGCGCCAATTAAGTAGTTACGACATTATTGCTCCACCCTGGGCTTATTGCCCTGACGTCGAATTTACATACCAAGATAAACTTCCCAGTGTTCTCGGGGAGTTTGTTTGGACCGGCTTTGACTACATCGGTGAGCCTACCCCTTACTTTGGGCGGGGCTCGATCAAGGACCAAGATTGGCCAGCGCGCAGTTCCTACTTCGGAATCGTGGATTTGGCGGGATTTCCTAAAGATCGTTATTACCTTTATCAGAGCCAGTGGACATTGAAGCCGATGGTTCATATTCTCCCGCACTGGAATTGGAGAGGTCGCGAGGGACAAAACATCCCCGTGATGGCTTATACAAACGCCGAATCCGTCGAGCTTTTTCTAAACGGCAAGTCGTTGGGAATTAAGAGGCGCTTTTCTGAACCCTTCGACATGCCTGTAGGAGCAAACGTCAGCTCAGACCTTCACTTCGATAGCAAGTATCGTTTGTTATGGCAGGTGCCGTTTCAGCCGGGGGTCCTCAAAGCTGTCGCGTATTCCTCGCAAAGGCAAGTGGCGGAGACGGAGGTTCGCACTGCGGCCGCCCCGGCGAGGATTGTTCTAATGCCCGATCGCAAGGCTATTTGGGCAGACGGTGATGATCTCTCTTTCATAACCGTTCGAGTGGAAGACAAACAAGGAAACTTATGCCCCGACGCTGAGAACTTGGTACATTTCAACGTGAGTGGATCGGGGCAGATTGAGGCGGTCGATAACGGAAATGCAGCCACCATCGAGCCTTTTCACGCCAACCAACGAAAGGTATTTAACGGGTTGGCCCTGCTCATTATTCGTTCGCACAATCGGGCAGGAGCAATTCAGGTGCGGGCAACTAGCGATGGGCTAGCCTCAGCGACGGCAGATATTGAATCAAAAACCGTTCCGCGGGAGGGTGCTACAACCGCGGTTCAGGTGGAGTGAAGTTGCTCTCTTGTCAGCCGCGCCGTTCTCTCAATCTTTTGCTCGCTCTTGTCAGTATGTCCGCGGCGCCTCCTGAAACCGGATTAGATGCCGATGTTTTCCAGTTGAACGGGAGCTTTCTTTGATCGCTACCGCTTCGCGGGCTGTCCTTGGGAGCTTGTCCCAGGTGACGTGATACATTTACTTCGGACCTTTGCGATCGAGCAGTTTGAGTGAGCCTAGCTCCTATTTCACATGGGCTTTCAGCCAATTGAGAACTACGGTGTGATCGGCAACATGCGTTCGATCGCGCTGGTCGGCATGAATGGCTCGATCGACTTCCTGTGCTATCCAGAATTTGATTCTCCTTCCGTGTTTGCTGCTTTGCTCGACGAGCGAGGCGGCTGCTTTCAAATTGAACCTAAGCTCAGCAATATGAGAGTGCGCCAGCTCTACTTGCCAGACACTAACATTTTGCTCACCCGGTTCCTAGCTGAAGAGGGTGTAGCCGAGCTGACGGATTTCATGCCTATTGAAAACGACTCACAGCAGCCGAACGAAATTGTTCGTTTGGTTTCTGTGATTCGAGGCAATGTACATTTTGAGATGCATTGCCAACCGCGATTTAACTATGGGATGGCCACGCACCGGACCGAGATTGCAGATGGCTGCACGACATTTTTCCCTCAAGACGATAGCTCGCAGCCTATGTCGCTCTACTCTACAGAGCCAATGAAAGAACGGTCGCGGGGGGTCAGGGCAGAATTTAGCTTACGAGCAGGAGATAGCAGGACCTTTGTGTTCGGTGGATTGCGCTCACCAGGACAGCAACCGGAGATGGAGCTGATTGGGCAACGTTTCCAGCAGACGGCGCGGTTTTGGAAAACATGGATAGCGAAATCGAATTACAAAGGCCGCTGGCGAGAAATGGTGAACCGCTCGGCATTGATGTTGAAACTGCTTATTAGTCGCGAGCACGGTTCCTTAATTGCGGCGCCCACCTTTTCGTTGCCGGAAAAGATTGGGGGAGTTCGCAACTGGGATTATCGATATACCTGGTTGCGGGATGCAACGTTCACCCTATACGCGCTGATCCGATTAGGTTTCGTTCAAGAAGTGGAGGCGTTCATCGAATGGTTGAAAGGACGCCTCGGCGACGATGCCGAACGGGGGCCGCTGCAGGTCATGTACGGGATCGATGGCCGGCAAAAGCTTGACGAGGTCACGCTCGATCACCTGAGCGGCTTTGAGTATTCGCGGCCCGTACGAATTGGAAACGCAGCTTACCAACAACTGCAGCTCGACATTTACGGCGAGATGATGGACTCCATCTATTTAGCCAACAAATACGGGGATCCCATTTCATACGCCGGATGGAAGGACGTCCAACGTATATTGGAGTGGCTGGGAAAAAATTGGCAGCGGGCGGATGAGGGCATATGGGAAGTCAGAGGGGGAGCGAAAGAGTTTCTACACTCGCGCATGATGTGCTGGGTGGCCTTTGATCGCGCCTTACGACTGGCGCAGAAGCGCTCATTGTCCGGGCCTCTCGATCTCTGGCAACGCACACGAGACGACATACGCAGCGACATCTTCGCCAATTTTTGGAGCGATCGCTTCGGATGTTTTGTGCAAGCCAAGGGTACTGAAGAACTCGATGCCGCGACGTTACTGATGCCCTTGATGCGCTTTATCAGTCCAGTGGACCCGATGTGGCTCTCGACTATGAAGGCTATTGAGGAACGACTTGTCGAAGACACACTGGTCCGTCGCTATGAGGTAGAACGAACCCATATTGACGGCTTGCCGGGCGGGGAGGGAAGTTTTACGGCATGCTCATTCTGGTATGTCGAATGTTTGGCTCGCGCTGGCAACTTGGAAAAAGCTCAGCTCCTATTTGAGAAGCTTCTGGGCTATGCCAATCATCTCGGGCTTTATTCGGAAGAGTTAGGCTCCAACGGTCAGCACCTAGGAAATTTTCCCCAGGCTTTTACCCATCTGGCGTTGATAAGTGCGGCTACCTATCTGGACAGGGCTCTCTCCGGTAAGGGGGATGGAGTGTGGCGATAAAAGCCCTCAACATCGCGCCGACCAACGATGGGTTTCGATCGGCTTCTCCCCTGGCGGATGAATCGTTCGATTGCATCGGAATCTCGAGCGACCTCAATGCCAGGAAGTTGTAGGTAGTTGCTTGTCCGAAGCATCAATGGGGTTCGCCTGCACTCCCGATAACCTGCATGAGGAGCTTCTCAGTCGTGTCATGCTCGTCAACCCAAGAATATCGACTCTGTCGTGATATGGTCTAACCGGCTAACTAACCTCAATGTCGCCCTCTGAGATTCTGCGCGTAGTTGAACATCGCCCTTGGCAGTTGCCCTCTGAACCATGGGTCATGATGCAAATTTGGTCGAATCTTTTATTCCTACACTGGCCCGTACCTTACACAGAGCTTCGCCCTTTAATTCCTTCCCCATTGCAGATTGATACTTTTGAAGGGCGTTCTTGGATTGCGATAACTCCTTTCGATCTCTCCCTCCGTGCACGGGGTCTACCTAGCCTGCCCGGCATGTCGCGATTTCCGGAACTGAACTGCCGCACCTACGTGGCTTTTAAAGGCAGGCCTGGCGTGTACTTTTTCAGCTTGGACGCAGGCAGCAGGGTGGCGGTGTGGGCGGCTCGTAGGTTCTATCGGCTCCCCTATTTTTACTCGAAGATGAGGCTGAAAAGCGACGGTCCAGAGTTTACGTATTCGTGCCGGCGGGTCGAGAGCACAGCACGGTTTAACGCAACCTACCGCGCTGAATCTGGAGTTCGCCAAGCCCGCCCTGGAACCTTTGAGCACTGGTTAATCGAGCGCTATTGCCTCTACACACATCGCCAGAGAACAATCTATCGCGCCGACATTCATCATCGACCCTGGCCGCTCCAGGATGCCAGCTGCGAAATTCGCGAAAATACCATCGCCAAGGTTGCAGCCATAGAGCTCCCGCCGGAGCGTCCAATACTGCACTTTGCCCGCGAGCTCGCCGTCTTAATCTGGCGTTTAAAGGAAGCGCAAGCGACCGAGTAGAAAACGTCTCTGGTCAGTCCGGTTAAAGCCGAGGCGTCATACTAACCGGTTTGTTCTTCGACTCGGAGATTATCCGTCACAGAAAATACGCCGGGTACGCTTTTCGCCTGCGTCTCCGCAATCTGCTTGTCCATCTGCCTGGCAACCACTCCCTCAAGTGTCACGTTGCCATGATTCACGATTATGTGAATCGGTGGAACTGCACGAAGAGCGTAGGGATTTAAAGCACTGTTGCCATAGATCGCGCGGTATGTGGCCACACGGATCTGATC
>JAFAPG010000852.1 GCA_019247235.1 Acidobacteriota bacterium | reverse complement strand
AGGGCTGTCGAGAACTCAGCTCACCTCCGGTCCTCAATCCAGCGCCTGGCAGCATCTTGTCTGACATCTTTGGCGACACAGTTAATTGGGCGAAGCAGGCGGCCGGAGACCTGACCAGCCTGATGATTTCGGTCGGGACCTCGTTCGAGATAACCTTCAACGAGGCCGTTAAATTTACCGTAAGTACAGTAAGAGAGGCCGGCGAAGCTCTGGAAGTAGTCTTCGTTCACATCGTGCAGGTTATCAAAGAGGTCATCACCATCATCAACAACATCATCGAGTTCTTGCGGCTGCTTTTCGATTGGCAAGACATCATCTATACTCACCAGGCGCTTCGGACCGGCTTCAACCAGCTCATGACCATGATCACCGCTTCGTTAGGGGAGGCCCAGAATCTGGTCAACAATGAGTTCGATAGCTATTCGGACCAGATTTCGCAAGCCCTTGACGATATGGGGAACGACCCGCTGTTTGGAAACTCGTTCAATCAATATGTCCAGACTATTCAATCGCAGACGCAACCAGTAGTGCGGTCAGGACTCGATGGTGGAATCTATAACACGCCCTATCAGCAACATTCGACAAGGATTCACTACGTCTATCACCATGCGAAAAATCATTTCGCGAGTAATTCCAGTTTGAGCTTGCCCCGCCTGGGAGACATCTCAGCTCTCACGGCCGCCATCGAAAACAACTGGAATCCCAAAGGCGACTTCCCGGCGCAAGCCGACACGGTCCGGGAACATATCACCCGCAACGGAATTTCAGGGTTTTTCGACATGTTAATGAAGGACTTTCTGCTGGCAATTGAAGACATTGCGTTGTTCTTACTGCAAGGCGCGAAGGAGATCATCCTGGTGATGCTCGAGCTTTTGGAGGACGCGGTCAAAGGCTTGCAATCAGTTTTAAATGCTTCGATTGACATTCCCGTGATCTCGTATATTTACAAGCTGCTTACGAAAGATGACCTTTCCATTCTCGATTTGCTCTGTCTGATTCTCGCTGTTCCGGTAACGATCCTCTACAAAGTCATCTTTGGTTCTGCACCGTTTTCCGCGGATTCTTTGAATCAGTTGAACAGTCTTACCTGGCCGTGGCTTGCGGCAGGAGCGCGCTCGCCCGATGCCAAATCCGTGACGCTTCGTTCGCCTGTGCCGCCTGAACTTTTCGTGACTATGGGCGTTACTGCCGGATTTTGCAACCTTGTTCGCACTCACATAAATGCAACTTGCGATGCGTTGGCTTTTTTAGCCGATGCTCCGGAGCTATTGCTGACATTTCTTTCCTGGACCAATATCGCTCTGGCCGCGCTGCGTGAATTTTTCGGCGCCCCGTGGAAGGTCTTTATCGAGGGGTCCTGGAGCACGGCTCAGAAGTGGACTGTGGCGAATTGGGCCGGTAACATCGCTCCTTTAGCGACTAACATAATCTTTACGGCCGTGACGGGAACGCTATCGGAATACAAACCATTGGGACCGATACTCAACTGCGCTTTCGGACTTATACTATCGGGCTTGGGGCTGGCGACATGTACGTTCATCGCTACGAGTGGCGAAAAGAATAAGGGGTGGGCTATCGCTAACAGTATCGTACCGAAGCCGATGTCTATTTTTAAAATCTGCATTCTTCTGGGCAAGGAGGATCCTGAAACAGCTCCCGTGTTTCTGGCAATTCTCAGGGGAGCCGACTTGTTATTTGGATATGCTGGCACGGTGACGCAGATTGGAGCGGCGGTGGGTAGCTGAAGCATATCCTTGATAAGAACTATGATAATGGTTCACTTGAATCGTTCGCGCTCAACGATCGAGGTTATAACATTCCCAATGAATAGCATGAGTAAGTAGCCAGTGCGGTGAAAGTTCGGTGATTTATGACGTGCGCGGGTTAGTTAATAAGCAACTAACTCAGGCAAACAAATTCCCTGCGGGCGCTCGGCACGAAGACGTGCTGAACATCTGTTGAACACGTGTTTCTTTCTGTTCAAGTCGCGCAGTCACTCACGGCGGAATCCTCTGCCCGCTTCCCTCACGCCGCGACGGTGCCATTTGTGCTTACTGACTCCGGCTGTTGCTGTAACTCGTGGCGTGCTGCTGGTTTCCGCTTGAGTTTTCCGCGGTAGAACATGGCGCTCTTGGGATCCCAACCCCGTTCCCGGATATATTGCATGAAAGTCGATCCGGGAAAAAAGGTGGATATCGTCTGCCCGAAATCATCCATCCAGCGCTGCATTCCCGAGATAGCCTCCGGTCTCTCAGCAATCGGACAATGCGTATCCCAGAACTCGCAGTCACCCGACTTCGCTGAAGCGTCGACGCTCATGCCCACCTACTCGCCTCTGCAACTGCCTCATGCCATCCCTCGGGCGGGTTCCGCTCCCGCTATTCCCGCTCCCACTATTCCCGCTCTCGCTGTATCCTCTCCGGCTCGGCCGCTCTTCTTCTTCGCGTGCGCTTGCTTTCTCTGCCACCTCTCTCTGTTCTTCCTCCCGCTCTTCGCGTTCGCGCTCGGTCCGCTCTTCTTTCTCTTTCAGCTCGTGCAGCATCCGCTCGCGAAACTTCTCCATCATCAAGAAGTCCTTCGACGGTACTAATTGTTCCCTATACATCTTCTTCTGCAAGTAGTTTCGGAGAAATGGGGGATACTTGGTCGGATACTGCTCGCAGTCGATCCGTTCCCGAATGCCCCTGATAGCTTCTCATCGCTCTCGCGAGGGAGTGGCAGCCACAGTTCCCGACAAAGCCATGATTGAGGACTGCGATCGAAGTTCATCTCCGCGGTCTCAGCCGCGTCGATAAGCGCCTCCCAACCATCTGGAGGTGGAGGCACACATGAGGCCGGAACCGACTCAGCGCACGTGGTTCTCGTGTGCGGATCCCCTTCGGCTTCCTGCATTTCTGCACAGGTTTCTCTAAGTGATGATTACGAACACCTTTACGGGAAAACCTATAAGGCTGCCGATGACAGCGTATCCAAAAATGGCCAGAAGTAAGCCGCGCTTTCTGAAG
>JAFAPG010000798.1 GCA_019247235.1 Acidobacteriota bacterium | reverse complement strand
TGGATGGATACGCGAATTGGGGACGCGCACTGTTTGGGCTGAACCGATACCAGGAAGCGATCCCGCCTCTTGAATCCGCCATTAAGATTTCTCCGGACGATGCGGCCCTGGTAACCATTTTGGCGATTTCCTATATGAAAACTGGAGACGTAGATAAATCGCGCGCCGCGCTCGGAAAGGCTCTAAACCTGAATCCCGTTCCTCCGCTCCTGAACAACATCGCTTATGAGCTGGCCGAGCAAAATTTTGATCTTGAGCGGGCAAAAGACTGTGCCGAAAAGGCGGTCCGGGAAGAGGAAGAGGCATCTGGCAAGGTCGAACTTTCCGGCCTCCAGTCCTCGGCGGTGGGTTATACCTCTAGGTTGTCTGCGTACTGGGATACGCTAGGTTGGGTGTACTTCAAAATGAATGATCTGCTTCAGGCCGAAAAGTACCTGCTGGCAGCATGGCAGTTTTCGCAGGATCCCGAAAGTGCCGATCATCTGGGGAAGCTCTATGAGAAGCAGGGAAAGAATCGGGCCGCACTGCATATGTATCAACTGGCGCACTCGGCCACTCCGCTGAGGACGTCTCGTGGGGGCGCGGCGCAGCCTAAAGACGAGGCTGATTTCGATCGTGCCCTGAAGCGCTTGGGAGGAAAACCGGATCCAGGAGCAGCCGTCACTGAATTAAATAAAATGCGCTCCTTTCAGCTGCCGAGGATTGTGCGCGGTACGGCGTCGGCGCAGTTCTTCGTGCTCCTCGGACCAGGTAAGAAGGTGGAAGCAAAATTTATTTCCGGCGCTGATTCGCTAAAAGGCGTGGAGTCGACCGTGACCAAGGCAAATTACAAGTTTACGTTTCCAGATAGTGCCCCCAGTCGCGTCGCGTATACAGCAACACTAGGTTGCTATCCTTATAGTGGCTGCTCAATCGTTTTCATTATGCCCTAAACGTTACCTCGAATGGTGAGGTCGTTACGCAGTCCACGGTAGATCGTCCTACACCGAATCAACATCCCGGAGCACGCTTCCTTTGCCGGTTTCAGGTGCCGACGAGTGGCCGGGTTGGGTGGCCTCCTGATGCAAGGAAATGTCACTGTCCCATGGTTACTCAGTACGCCGTTCTATCTCTCGCTGGCAATGAGTGGCTTTTGGCTATGGCAGATCAAGCGCTCGCGTTGGCTTTCAGCGAGTCTTTTGATTCTGCCAACAGGTTATCATTGCCGGGGCGAGTGCATCGCCAGGATGAGCGTGAGTGGTGACTGGCTATGATGGCAAACCGTTCTAAAAATCACTTGTCAGGCGAGAATTACTAACCTGAGCGCGAGGAAATGCGGGAAGAGCAAGAGTTCAGCCGTCCCTCGTTCCTCCTTAGCATTATCGGCCTCGAGGTGTAGATCGTCACTTCTGCCGATGGATACCTGGAATATCTGGTGAAGCTCGCAGTTTCTAACGCTCTAGTCGGCTGGCCGTGGCTTTCGATGAGAAACGATACTCGGTGCCGCTGCTTGCGGCCGACTTGTTGGCGAGGAAGAAGCGGCGTTTCGGATTACATGCACAATTGAGCAATGGCAGGAGGTCTGCTTCAAAGGAGAGGAACGATCTCGCTCGCAGCCAGCAGAGCACCGCTATCGAACTCTTTAGCATTTTTTGATACGTCATCAAGCTTACGAACTTTGTCATAGCCCAAGAACTTGATGACCTCGTGCAGGCGCAAACATGGTCCAGAGAACGTAGGACGCTTCAATTCGTCGAAGACTTTCTTTTTCCGATTCTCGGAAGCTACGATGAACAGAGGATAGTTTGAATTTGGGGCTTCTGCTCGGAGGTCCGATAAGCGCAGAATTCCGGAATAGATCGAAGTTGAATGCTCAATTTCAAAGGCTGATTTGATCGAGTAAGGCCCGAACTTCCATACCACATCGATGTTCTCGACGCTGCGGGGCACGTCTAATGTGTGGTGAAATTCACGTAACACATAGTCCCGGAACTGGTGTCCCTCGAATTGCTTGGCCTGGTCATTTCTAGGTACCCAAACGTCACATTTCGCGAGATTGCCTAGCCGAATTAATCGCCATTGCATCTCATCGTGCTCGGTAGCAACCCGTTCGATGTGCTCGTCGATTTCCGCACTGAAGGTCTGCCTCCGAACTGGCACGTGGATTAGTTCTTCTCCGCGTTCGAGTGTCTTCAGAACCCCGAGGACATCTCCGTAATTCTGGGCAAAGTGCGATACCGCCGCGTCATTGATCATTGAGAATCCTTGCGGGCGGTAGTTCGATTGATAACCAAACAAAGGATTCAGCTTTTCGATGGGCACGTTGGTTCTTTCTTCGTTCACGATGAAGTACATCAGCTCCCAAGTGTTACCTGCTTCATTTTCTGTCCAAAAGAAGCGGGCAAGCTCCCGGTTCCGCGCCTTGGCGGCAATTTCGCCGGCGAAACGAATCCGACCGCCGTTGTAGATGAGAACGACATCTCCGGCGGACATCTTTTCCCAGCGCGATTCGTTCATGGGGCCGGGCACGGCTCCCCATACTATGAAGTTCGAACCGTGGTAAATGCGTTCCAGTTGTTCGATCTCTTTAGGCGAAAGAAATCGTCTCACCTCCTCGACGGTTCTGGTCCGCTGAATCGTGTCCTCAAAATGTCTTTCAGCCGCGGCATTCCCTCCCGCGACGACAAGAAAGACTTTCCTCAGAGTTCTGCCGGGCATCTGTGCCATGATACGTCTAGCGCTACAGCGCTCAACCCTAAAAATGACGCCCAATGGCCCGCATCGCATCGGGTCGAGTGTTCTCTTGTACATGCCCATCTCGTCTGCAATCGGCATCAACTCCGATGAATGACCGTAGGCGCACAAACTAACCAACCGCGAAGACCTTAGATGACCGGAAGCAGAAGAGCGCCTCAGACAGGCAACTTCCGACTCCGACCAGAGGCAACTACGGGTTCAAAATTAGTTTGCCCCAATTTGAAATACGAGGGTGCTTCAACCTCTTGCCGTCACTGCTCCCCTAACTGTCCATCCCCAAAAATAATTCCGAATGAAACCGGTATGAAACCGTTCTTTATATTTTGAGGGAAGGCTTACGGCGAAAGAACACACCCTCGCGAGCAAAGCCCTGGTGATTCTGCGGACGAGTGAAGATGTGTTCGAAACCGCTGTTCGCGAATACGCTGGTATGGTGTTTCGCATAGCTTTTTCGGTGTTGCGCAACCACCATGACGCAGAGGATGCAACCCAGGAAACATTCATGCGGGTATTTCGCTATCGATGGAAGCTCGAAAGAGGTATTCGCCAACCAAAGACATGGATTGCGCGCATTGCGTGGCGAGTCGCCATCGAGCGCAGCAAGCGGCTGCCAGAAATCTCGCTTAGCGACGCCGAAATGGGCCATGCGAGGGACCAACTCCGGTCGCAACTGGCGTCGGGGGAAGAGTGTGCACTTCAAAATGAGATGACCAGATTACTCGAATCCTTGATCGTGGCTCTGCCGGATCAATTGCGGGGCGTGCTCACGTTATCGGCCCTGCAGGAGCTGAGCCCCGCAGAGATCGCGGAAGTATTGGGGACAACCGAGGCTTCTGTGCGCTCGCGCGTTTTTCGTGCCCGGCAAGTTCTCAAAGAGAAGCTGGGGAGGTTAGAACTTGGATATGGAATCCGCTAATAGAGATCGGCTGGATCGCTGGCTCGACCGGGCCATGCAGCAGTACGGCAGTGTAGAACCAAGACCTGGACTTGAAGCCAGAATGTTGGCGAATCTCGAGGCCAGGCAGCGGTCGGATGGAAGATCAGGCATCGGCTTTCGCTGGCGCAGCGTAATTGCTGCGGCCGTACTGGGGATAGGTGTGGTGGCGGCTTTCTGGAGCCGAAGCACACATCGCGAGCTGCCTAGGCACGTTGCCAGGGTGACTGCTCCGGCTCACATCGCGACCGTCTCGCCGCCCGGTACCAAAAGCGGTTCCGATCGCGTGCCGCGCTTGCACCCGACGTCCAGGGTCACCCCGGTGCAGTCTCCGCGTCAGTCTCCCATCGTTCAGGAACCGCGGCTCCCGGAGTTTCCATCGCCGCGTTCCTTCAGTGAGCAGGAGAAAATGCTGGTGACTTGCGTCACAAGTTATCGTGATACGGCAATATTTATGGCGAGGGAGCAGGCTGAATTTAGGGAACAAGGCGAGCAAGAAATGCGAAGTCTTTTGTCCGAGGGCAATGAAGCACATACGCCGGAGTAGCACAGGCTAGGAGATAGGAATGAAAAGCTATCGATCCTTCTTTGTAATACCCTTGCTGGTGATGTTCTGCCTCTATGGCAGGTTAGGGGCGCAACAGGGGAATCCGCCGGACTCGCCCGAGAATAGTAAATTGGACCCGGCAGTGACTCCTTATCATGCCGAATTTGTCGTCACCGAACTGGAAGACGGCAAGAAGGTTAATACTAGACACTTTTCCATGAACATCAATGCCGGAAGGAGACAGAGTGTCAAGATTGGGTCAAGAGTGCCGGTTGAGTTTCACGGAGGAGAGTTACAGTATCTGGATATCGGCACCGATATTACCTGCCATTTGGAGGAGCGACAAAACGGTCTGGGCCTCGAAGTATCAGCGCAGATAAGTAGTATGGCGGATCACACCAATCCACCGGTGGTGCGTCAATTTCGAATTGAGAGCAGTACTGTAGCCGCCGTGGGGAAACCGGTCATTATCGGCACGGCAGATGTGCCCGACTCTACGCATCAATTTGCGCTGGAAGTAACTGTGACCAAGGCCAAGCCCTAGGTGCGGTTGCAAAATGTGATCGCCAGTCCTTCATAAGCGTAAACGCGTAGCTCCTACTTGGCGCTCGCCCTGGCTAACCGGCCGAGAAAAGGCACTACTGGCGGGCTGAATAGGCAGCCCGAGATTGTGGCCACTCGCCGGTTTTCCGCACCTCCGGTCAACCGAACGATTTTGAGAGCGGCGTCACTTGCGGATCTCTCGCGCCACCTG
>JAFAPG010000666.1 GCA_019247235.1 Acidobacteriota bacterium | reverse complement strand
CTTCCATCGCGATCTGTTTCAAGTGGAGGTGCAGAGCGCGCTGCGTATTGACGCTACGCTGCAGGTAGGAGACGTCAGCCAGACGATCGAAGTATCTGCCCAGACGCCGTTGCTTGAGACGCAAACCTCCAACTTAAGTCAAGTGGTCGAAGGACGTCAGGTCCAGGACACGCCTCTCAATGGGCGCAATCCTTTGAATCTCCTAAACTTGGTGCCAGGCGTCATCGGCTTGGGCGCCTCGACCGGAGCTACCGGTGGGAATCAGCTAGGGGGCTCGTTCACCAACAACTTCGGTTGGGGCAATATCCAGATTGGCGGAGGGCTTGCAGGACAGAACGCCGAGTATCTGGATGGCGCTCCCCTCAACGGTGCCTTTGCAAATTCGGTTGGTTTCATTCCCACCCAGGACAGCGTGCAGGAATTCCGCGCAGTAACCAATAGCGTCAGTTCGGAATTCGGCGGCTTCACCGGAGGCGTGGTCAGTATGACCACCAAGAATGGAACCAACACCTTCCATGGCACGTTGTACGAGTATCTGCGCAACAAGGTGTTGAATGCCAACTACTTCTTCAACAATCAAACCGGGACGCCGCGTCCCAGTTTGCAGCAAAACCAGTTTGGTGCGAGCGTGAGTGGGCCGGTGATTCGTAATAAAACGTTCTTTTTCTTTAGTTGGGAACGATTCGACATCCGCAAGGGTACTCCAATCCTTACCACGGTTCCGACTCTGGCGGAAAGGGCTGATATCAATTCGACTCACAACGCCGATTTCTCAGGTCTGCCTACGATTTACGATCCCTTCACCAGCCCCCGTACGCCATTCCCAGGGAACGTCATCCCGGCGAACAGGATTGATCCCACCGCCTTGGCCTTGCTGAAGCTCTTTGCGCTTCCTAACACCAATCAGACAGGGGGAAACTACGCAGCTAACGTCAACACCGGTACCGATCAAAATGAATATGCCGCCCGCATCGACCACAGCTTAAGTGATCGGCAACGGCTATTCGGTCGTTATTCACATTGGGACGGCCACACGCAGTCGTTCAACCCATTCTTTAACTCTTCCGGGCTGTGCGCCACCATCTATAACAGCCACGACGTAGTCATAGGGGACACCTTCACCTTCAATCCCACCACAATTGCGGATTTTAGAATTTCTGATCTGCGAACGCATTACTCTTTACTGCCACCCAGCACCGGAAAGGCCAATCTTGCGCAGTACGGCCCAGCGTGGGCTGCTCTTGCCCCGCAACTAACGTACCAAGAAAACCCCGAACCCTCGATCGCCGGATTCTACGGCTTTGCCAATATGGACACGCACAACCTGGCGGTCACAAACAACTATGTGCTCTCCGGGAGTCTCACGAAGATTAGTGGGCGTCACTCCATGAAATTCGGGGCGGAGGGCCGGCGCCTGGAGTTCTATTTCGGACAGCTGACCAACGCCAGCGGCGTGTTCAATTTCAACAACGGCTTCACCTCGGTAGACGGCACCACCAGCAGTCGAACTGGGTATTCTCTGGCTTCGTTCATGTTGGGTACCCCCGCCAGTGCAACTCTGGGGACACTGACTCGAACCGCGGCCGTCATGTACTACGAGGGTCTCTACGCGAACGATACCTTTCAGGCGACCCGCAAGTTGACACTGAATGCTGGGTTGCGGTGGGAGGTCCCGGGAGCGTTCACGGAAAAGAACGATCGGGCAAGCGAACTGCTTCCCCAGGCCCCCGACCCCTTATCGCAATTGACTGGTCTGCCACTGCGCGGCCAGTTGGTCCTGGTCCACTCCCCGCAATATCCCAGTCGCAATATCACCAACAATCACTTTAATTTTTTTGAGCCGCGAATCGGGTTGGCGTACGAGTTTCTGCCCCGCACAGTGGTTCGGACCGGCTATGGCATATCCCACGAGTTTCTTCCCGGCCTGGGAGGAGTGGGCACGGGAACACCGATGCCGAGCGGATCGCCCATCAACACCGCCTCGACCTCAATGGTCACTTCGCTAAACGGTGGGCTCACTCCCGCCAATGTCCTGAGCAATCCTTTCCCCAATGGAGTGATCGAGCCTGCAGGACGCAGCCCCGCCTTTCTTGCGCAGTTAGAAGGCACCAGCATTACCGGACCAGTGGCCAACGCTCCCCTGCCTTATATTCAACAGTGGAACTTCGACATCCAGCGGGAAATTGCCGGCGGCACTCTCATCGATATCGGCTACGCAGGTGCGAAGGGCACACATTTGCCTCGCGGCGGGCTAGCCAATACGCCGCTCGATCAACTGCCCGACCAATACGATTCAATGGGTAGCGCTCTGACG
>JAFAPG010000538.1 GCA_019247235.1 Acidobacteriota bacterium | reverse complement strand
GTTTAGCCAGCGCCCAAGCGCATGCCGCTTGGCTGAAATAGAAAAAGTCTCAGCCAAACTTGGCTGAAGCCGTAAGACTTTCCGGGCAGAAATCTTAGCCGAGGCGTTAGGGCTCGGTCAATTCCTCCAGCTCGTAACGCCTCACATTCATCTCGACTTTGACCACGATTGCTTTTCGAATTTATCTCATCCCATTCAAGCAGCTGAGAACGTGAGACTTCGGGGTGAACCTGATTTCCGGGCAAGTTCAAGTTGAGTAGCAGATGGGGCGGAACAGACGCGGAGCTGGTCCAGCTGGCTCGAAAAACCCGCCGCTCCGCGACGGACTCTTAAGCGGGCGCGTTGGGGCTAGGGCCTTAGGCATACCTGCGAAGGTCATCTCGAATGCTCCTTGAGAGCCGACGCTAGGCGAACATCGGCGCTGGTCACAGAATGGTCACAATAATGTGACGATTCCCATGTTAAGTTATTGACTGAAAGAATGGTTAAGCTCGTTGATCGTAGCCCTGAAAAGGCTGGCGTCGGCGGTTCGATTCCGTCCCTGGCCACCACATTCCAAAGAACTTGTCCGGAATCTCCCCGCTGGCCGCCAGTCCGCTCTCGGTCCGCTTTCGCGAGAGGCGCGGAGAGCTGTGCGCGCAACTTCTTCATTTTGAAAGAGCTTAGTCCGGAGCAATTCGTGTCCAGTCCGCTTTTGGTCCGCTTTGGCTGGTGCGAGAGCGGAGAATTGCGGCAAGCATCTTCCCGGCGGCGGCCATCCGATCCCTGCTGACTGCATGACTGTAGACCTGGAGGGTTAGCTTCATGTCGCTGTGGCGAAGCAGAGTCTGCCCGGTTTTTGGATCAGTTCTGGTGCGTATGAGAAATGACGCGAGACTGTGGCGCAGATTAGGAAAACCCAATCGCCATGGGTCGGCATCGACCAGCTGTCCTCGCATGTCGCGGTGAGAAAAGATCCCAGCCTTTACAGCTGCCGGCCGCAGATAATCTTCGACAAGCATGCTGGCCAGACGCGGCTGCTTGCCGTTGAGTCGGGTAGAGGCAAACACCCAGTCACTGGGTTGGGAATACCCCGTCTTCTGTTTCCAACACACAGAATACTGGAGATTATCTGGGACTTTCCTCGGCGAACGGCTTATGTCAGAAGTTTGGATACCACTGCGACTGGAATAGCGTGGTCTATTATTCGCTCAACATGTTTGGTGCCCAAAACGCTGATCCAAGCCTCAATTCTCCTGTTTACAATACCAGCAGCGTGGCGTTCAAAAAATTGCTCACCGCTATCGGTATCGGCATCGGGAACACGGCAGCTCATGAGATAGGGCATCAATTCCAGCTCCCAGATATGGATTGTGATAAGCCCCGGTCAAAGCGATTGCGATTTCCCCTTAGGATTCAACTATGAAGACTATCTTGGAGAGGCCACATCGTTCTTTGACATTGGTAAACCGCTGCACTGGACTAAGAGTGACACGAATGTATTGGACCAACTATTTCTTAGAAAGTAGCTGCGAAGGTAACGTGCAAAACCACGAGTTTCACAAAAAAAGTCGCGCACAATTTCTTCACGAAATATTCTTGTCGCTTAATCTAGGTTACGCGGTTTCATATGCGCTCTTCGCATACGTTACAAACTGGTATTTTCCTTCGTATGCACCGAGAATGATACAGACGTTACTCGAAAGCTTTTCCAAATTGCTACTGCGAATTGCACCACTAGTAGTGAGTCTTGCTCCTGCTGTGCGGAATCGAAGTATGTCGATTTGGGAGCTTGCGTTTGTACTTATAATGGCCCTCGCTGCATTGTTGGTTTTTGTAAGTCTCCGGGTGATATCGGGGACGCGATTTGGGCAATTCGTGCTTGGCCCTCTTGGGCTTTTTTGCGGTTTGATGGTTGTTCCTGGGTGTTGGTTTATGATGGTGGAGTTTACTCGCCCTGGGCCCGCATTGGCTCAAACGTTCTGGTCCACATACGGCATACTCTTCTTTAGTGAAGCAGGCATGATATCGCTTTTGTTATTTTTGGCGAGGAGCTGGTCACTTTGGTGGAACGGGCTGATGTTCATTTTGCACTCCGGCTTTTGGGTGTACATAATGCTAGACCGTTCGGGCGCACCGACAGTAACATCTTTACTCTTCTTGCCCGTATTTCCAATGTCTGGTATAGCTTGGCTGAGATATTCCGTGCGGCGCGAGGTAGCGAACTGAACGCATAACGACCAATCAGGTGTTATTGGCGCCCACTGTCTCAATTCTTACGTGCGTCAATTTCAAGCGGCGGGGTTTCTCTGCACGGCGAAGATGCCGAATGCCTACCTAAACACGCCCATCCAACCGGCTTTGCCGTGGGCGCTAGTGCAGGCACGGTGACCATCACGGCCACTCTGGGCAGCCTGTCTGGCAGCACCTCGGTCACTGTTCAGAATCCGGCGTTGCCGAACGCTCCCACCTTTTATCGACAGCCTAAATATCACGGATTACGTGAAACAATTCCTGTCAGTGCCGCAAATCACACCTGGAAATATTCGGCCCTGTCAATGAATCAGCTGCAACATATGAAACAACTCGATGGAGCATTTCTTCCTTTGGCGAACATGATCTTGGCGGTCGGGTTGTGTGCGCTGGGCTTGACAGAGTATGAATCCGATCATCGGCCGCACCCCGGACATTTCTATCACGGAACTTTGTACTACCTTCCGCCCGCGCAGATAGCAAATATGGTCTGAATATGCCAGCTTATATGCCTTCGAGTGCATTCGCCGAATTTGGTATTCGTTTTGTGAGGTCGGACAGCTTGTTGTTCACGAAGTACTTCTTTTTTTACGTTTATTGGGGATTCTTCTTTGCGGTTGTTTCCCTCTGATAGTGGCTGGGCCATTTGGTTGAGAGACGACAGTTTTGGGGCATTGCCAATTTGGCAGGGGCATGGAGCTATCTCAGGGCCCTAATCTATATTAATCGGAACGGTACTCTCATTTGCGATGGCCTATCATGGTTACGTGATGAGGGCTGGTGA
>JAFAPG010000493.1 GCA_019247235.1 Acidobacteriota bacterium | reverse complement strand
GGTTGTTCGCTTGGTGTTTCAAACCCACCGCGGACCAGTGGTGGGCACCTCAGAAATGCTCAACCCGGTGAGCACTAGCGAGCAGCCGTTCCGGTTTCTGAGCCTTCCTGAAAAGGATCGGCGTACCTTGCAGAGGGCCTTTGAATCCGGCCTCTATCGCAATATTGATGAGCAGGAGAGAATCGAGGAACTGCGCGCTTTAGTAGCCAATTGGACGCCTGCGCCCTTGCGTAGACACATCGCGGCCAAGCTGGCCTTAGGGGTGCTCGGTCTGGGAGCGTGCCTGGCCTGCGCACTTTACACTCATCTGCTTGCTCATTAGCCGACCGGCGAACGCTCGCCTTGCCCTCTCCGGCACGGTTGAAATTAGCTGCGGCCATTCAATTCCTGGCTCTTCGAGCGTGTTCACGAAGGGCATCCGCCCGTAGATCAAAGCTGCTACTCTGGGACAGGTGGTTGGCAGTCGAGTTAAGCTTTTGACCAGGACACGCGCGCCGCTGTACTCTCTCTTCTTCCCTGCGGTTGTAACCTGCAGGGTATGCCTCTCGTTAGGGCAAACATCAATACCCCGTCGAGGATTTGTGCGCAAACTCTGGCTGCTTGCTGTTCTCTCTTGTCTCCCGACTCTGTGTTGGGGGCAAACCGATGCCGCGACCTTTGCTGCTGAGCTATTTCGTTATCGGGTTGAGGCCAATATCGTGTATCACGTTGCGAACAACTATCAGGACAAGCTCGACCTATATCGACCGGCGGATGCCTCACGGCCAACGCCGGTCGTAGTTGTCATTCACGGTGGCGGCTGGGTTGAAGGCACCAAGGAAGAGCGTGTGCTCGAAATCATGCCTTACCTCGAGATGGGCTTCGCCGCCGTGAATGTGGAATATCGGCTTGGGCGAGTATCGCTGGCGCCGGCCGCGGTCGAAGACTGCCGCTGTGCGCTGCACTGGGTTTTTGCCAATGCCAAAAGATACAACCTTGATCCCGGTCGAGTCGTGCTCCAAGGTGGATCAGCCGGAGGCCATTTGGCTCTGATGAGCGGAATGTTAACGCCGGTGGCGGGATTTGATCGCGAATGCCGTGCACCGACAGACAATTATTGGAGCGACAATCCGGGCACGAACAAGGATCCACGCGTGGCTGCAATCGTGAACTGGTTTGGCATCACCGATGTTCTCGACGAATTACATGGAGCGAACGCCAAAGGATACGCGGTGGTGTGGCTGGGTGACCAGGCAAATGCCGATGAGATTGCCAAGCGCGTGTCTCCCCTGAATTACGTGAACGGGAATGTGCCGCCGATCATCACGATTCATGGAGACAAAGACGACCTGGTGCCTTACACCCAAGCCCAACGTCTGCACCAGGCGCTTGATGTCGCTAAAGTCCCGAACCAGCTATACACAGTCACCGGCGGGCATCATGGTGGATTCTCCTTTGACGAGAATCAGAAAGCGTGGGCGGCTGTTCGCGAGTTCTTACGTAAGCATGTGGGTGGTTTCGAAAATTCGAGTCCGTAGCGAAGGGAGCCGCTGGCGTAGCCACAAGGTTCGGGACGAATCCATCAATTTTCGCCGATTGAGGCGGTCGTTGTCTCAAGATATCCTACTCGGGCCAGTGTCTGGTGTGAACACCCGCGGCAACCATCGTCCTCACCCTTAGCCGCGTTCAGGCATTCACCGAGGTATAGTTCGCGAATCAGATCACCAGAGAATCCACTTCGTTGTGCAAGCGAGAGTTTGCGCCAACCGTTCGACGACCGCAAGGTCGCCATCAGGCGCTCTGACCCCCATGGCAGCCCGTGGGAGTTCTTTATATTCCTTTACACGTATATTCTAAGTGAAGTATATTTGGCGAAATGCAATCTGTATTCGAAATCATTGCGGAGCCGAACCGCCGCGCGATCTTGAGTCTTCTTGTCTCGTCCGAACAGTCGGTGGGAGAGATCGAGCATCAGCTTCGTATGCCGCAGCCGACCGTGTCCAAGCACCTGCGAGTGCTGCGGGATGCCGGATTCGTGGAATCGACGGTGGACGCGCAGCGCCGTCTCTACCGGCTGAAGCCTGAACCATTTCAAGAGATGGATGCCTGGCTGGCCCAGTTCCGCCGCTTCTGGTCCGCTCACGTGGATGCTCTCGAGCGTCACCTTGATCGTATGGATCAGGAGCACATGCACCGTCAACCGCATGGATCATCAGCACTAATAAAAAAGAAAACCAAGATGACGCGGCCCGAACCGCGCAAGTGACATAGGAGAAACAGATGAGAGTCAAAGTGACCAGCATATACGTGGACGATCAAGACAAGGCCCTAGACTTTTATACCGACGCACTGGGCTTTACCAAGAAGGCTGATTTCAGTAACGGCCCATATCGCTGGTTGACCGTAGCATCGCTGGAGGAGCCGGACGGCACGGAGCTGCAACTGGCACTGAACAACAATCCGGCTGCCAAAGCGTACCAGCAGGCCATCTTTCAGGAGAACCAGCCCGCGGCCATGTTCTTCACCGACGACATCAAGGCCGACTACGAGTGGATCAAGGCTCGCGGCGCCGAGTTCACCATGCCGCCCAACGACGCGACCGCGTCTATCATCGCGATGCTGGAGGATGCCTGCGGCAACCTCATTCAGCTCACGCAGCTGAAGCGCTGGTAAGGGAGCGTTCAACAGATGGCAGGCCGCTGGCTAGCTCAATTACGTCGGTTTTGGTGCGCGTATGTGGATGCTCTCGAACGCCACCTCCGTCGCATGGATCAATCAGTACCAAGGAAAAGGAAGGCAGGGAAAGGAAAATGATCGATCGCGAGCAGTACACGCCGGGTTCGGCCAGCGGGGCGCGGGTAAGAAAAGGCGAAGACAAATGGACGCTCATTCTCGTCCGCGAGTTGCGCCACTCGCCGGAAAAAGTCTGGCAGGCGCTAACCGACCCAAGGCAACTTCGCGAGTGGGCGCCCTTCGTAGTCGATGGGATCCTGGGTACGGTTGGAAGCACGGTGAAGCTCACTTGGGTGGGCAACCCTACTCCGATCGACACCAGAGTGACTCAAGTTGACGCTCCCAATGTGCTTGAGTTCGGCGACATCCGGTGGGAACTCGAACCGTCTGGCGCCGGCACGCGCCTGACGCTGTGGATCAACATCGATCGGCGATTTGTCGCGTGGGGCGCCGCGGGGTGGCATATCAGCTTCGACGTCCTCGATCGGCTCCTCGCTGGTGAGCCGATTGGTCGCATTGCCGGTAGCGACGCCATGAAGTTTGCCGGCTGGCAGCGGCTGGTCGCGGAATACGCTAAGCAGTTCGGGGTTGAAGCTCCGAAATGGACGCCAGACGCACCCAAGCGTTGACGCCTGCGATGAGCACCATTCGTGTCGTAGAAAAAATGGGCAAGGAAACGGAGAAACAATATGTCTTACACCAATTCAGTTCCAACAGTACAGGAGAAACGGCCTTCGGCGGCGCCAGAACCGCCCCCAAAGCCAAGACCATGAATATTGCACTTTGGATACTACAAGTGCTCTGGGGCGTCCTCTTTTGCTTCACTGGTTTCGGCAAAGTAATGTGTTACAGGCCCGACGTGTGGGACCACACTCTCCAACAACCCGTTCCATGGTTCTCGCCCGTGCCGCAGGGCCTGTTCGTCTTCATTGGTGTCTGTGAGTTTCTTGGAAGCGTCGGCATGATCTTGCCGGCGATGACGGGCGTCAAACCGAAACTCACCCCATTTGCTGCTATTGCTCTGTTGGTGGTCATGATACTCGCGGCGGCATTTCACATCGCGCGCGGGGAGTTCCGCTTTTTCCTCCCGCTCAATCTGGTACTGGGGGGAGTCGCCGCGTTCATCGCGTATGGGCGGCTGTTTGTAAGGCCCCTCGCGCCGGCGTCGATCAGCGCCCTCCGCATGCTCACGGGACTGGCGGTTCTCGGCGGCTGATCCTCGTCGGGTTTTTCCCGGTGTGGTATCAGTTGACCCACCTTCACTGACTGATGGTTCGTCTTCTATTCGGACCCTGTGGAATAATCAGTGGCGATGGAAGACTCAGTGCTCGGTCCCCACGCTGCAGCGCTTCGTGCAGCACTCTTGCAGCCTTTTCTCCGGTTAAACTTTGTGACACTCTGGGTCCGAGATCAAGAACGGAGCCGGCGCTTCTTCATCGAAAAACTAAACTTCGAGGTGATTGTGGATGTGCAGACTTCCGAAGGGAGCCGCTGGATCGTGGTCGCTCCGACTGCCGCGGGTTGGCTGCCCGGAACGACAGGCGCCGGTTTGCCTGGGATTGCCCTCGTTGTTCCGCCTGAAGGATCGGCGGGGCAGCAACGCGTCGGCCAAAACACAGGATTTAGTTTTCTTACTGAAGACGTGCGTAGCGTGTTCGAAGAGTGGTCGAGACGCGGAGTCCGTTTCTCGGTTGCACCAAGGGAACCTTCCTGGGGAACGGGGCAAGCGAAGTACGCGGTTTTTGAAGATGTCGACGGGAACAGTTTTTCTATGGTTGAATTCGATGAGGCAACCCGCACGCTGGAGGCCGAGCGCCGCGCCCAGGCTGCAAGGCTGCAAGCTGAGCGCCAGGCGGCGCATGACCTGGCAATCGCCAAGCAAGTGCAGACCCGTTTGTTCCCGCAACGCCAGCCGTCGATTCAAACACTTGTGTATGCGGGGATTTGCCATCCCGCACGGACCGTCGGAGGAGACTATTACGACTTCCTTGATCTCGGCAATCGAAGGCTCGGCCTGGTCGTAGCGGATATAGCGGGAAAAGGGATTGGAGCTGCTCTGCTGATGGCGAATCTCCAAGCAGCTCTGCGCAGCCAGAGCGCGACGGCTTGGGAGCAGCCCGAACGATTTCTGCGGTCAGTGAATCAGTTGCTTTACGAAAACACCGCCGAGGGCGATTACGCCAGTCTTTTCTACGCGGAGTACGACGATAGCACCCGCAAGCTGCGCTACTCCAATTGCGGCCATCCGCCTGCGTTGCTGTTGCGCGGTGATGAAGGTTTGGAACGGCTCGGATCAACCTGCACGGTGGTGGGTTTGTTCGAGAAATGGGAGTGCATGATCGACGAACGCGAACTGGCTCCAGGGGACGCCGTCCTACTCTACACGGATGGCGTTACCGAAGCTCTGAATCGTGACGGAGAGGAATTTGGCGAAGAGCGTTTGCTGGAAGCCGTCCGCCGACATCGGGAGCAATCCGTGCCGGAGTTGCTGGCAGCAGCTGCAGATCAGGTTCGAAGATTCAGCCCTCATGAACAGGCTGACGATATCACGTTGATAATCGCCAAATGCAGTTGAGGTCAGCCGAGCGGGACACCATCTGAACTATCCAGTGGTTTCAAGATACGCCGCTGGCTCAGCGAGAGAGACACGGAAACCAACGACGGTATGGGGCTCAAGCGGTGCTAAGGTTTGCATAGCCATGCCTTGCTCGCTCAGATCGAGGATCATGCCCCCGGTTACGCCATCAAAACTGGCGAAAGCAGGGCTATTGACCTTGTGGCGAAGACAATGGCGCCTTTCGCTAGCAGGTTCTTGGTTCACGGAAGATCGAGGGTCGCCCAGGATGTGAAGACGGCGTTCCGGGCTGCGCCCATCATCGGGGCAAATGGAGGGATTGAGAAGTACACGCCCAGGTACACGCCGCGGCAGTCCGGGTAAAGTGGGCTCGTTACCAGCCTAGCGCGAGCCCCTTATTTTGCTGATCCAGCCACTGCTTGAGTGGCGCGAAATATTCTAGTATTGCGGAGGCGTCGGCTTCGCGCTGCCCGGTTAAGGTGTTCATGGCCTCCGGCCAAGGCCGGCTTTGCCCCATATCGAGCATTTTCTTCAGTTTTGCTCCGGCTGCCTTCGATCCAAAA
>JAFAPG010000182.1 GCA_019247235.1 Acidobacteriota bacterium | reverse complement strand
CGGAAATAATGACTTCTCCCGATAACATACATATTCCGAGTCGGCTCGATGCGGCAGAAGACCGGCTGCGCGAATCGCAACAGTTAGTCGCGCGCTACGGAACCTATCATTTTGCCAAAATGTATAGGTACACGCCTAGGGACGATCGGCGATGGAATCGAAAATACGCTTCCTACTATAAAGACTTTTTGCCAACTAATCGCTCAGCCCGCATCCTGGACCTGGGTTGCGGCGGCGGAAGGTTTCTGTGCTTTCTCCGCTCTCAGGGCTATTCTGAGCTTACCGGAGTCGATGCCGACGAGAAGCAGCTTGAGGCACTTCACAAGGCGATCGCCTGTCGAGTGGCGCGGGCAGACGTGCTCGATTTTCTGCGTGAAGACGCTTCGCGCTATGACCTAATCTGTTGCCACCACTTGATCGAGCACTTTTCCTATGGCGGTTCAGAAGAGCTCTTGCGTCGATCGTACCAAGCCTTGCTCCCGGGTGGCCGATTGCTGGTAACTACTCCTAATGGCGGACGCCCTTGGGCGGGCTTTCATATGTTCGGTGATTTGAGCCACGATCATCTTTACACCTCTTCCAGCCTGAAAGAAGTGATGGAGATCGCTGGATTCGACGACATCGACGTAAGGCCCGAAGGTCCTGTGCCGGGCGAGACCATCGAAACCCTGCGCTGGGTGCTGTGGAAGTTCTGGCGCGAGCCGTACTTAAAATTGACCTTTCTCATCGACAATGGCAAAGGCTGCCTTAGCGGAGCCAGACTGGTTGTATCCAGCGGGATTATCGCTGCTGGCACCAAGAGATCATGAAAAAGAATTGTGAGAACGGGAAGGTATGTTGATCCAGGTTCTCTTTGTCGCTGCCGAACTGGCTCCTTGGAAGAAGGGCGGCATTTCGAATGTTGTGCAAAAACTAGGGAATGCTCTGGCGGCAAAATCAGAGCTAAGGGTGACAATTTTGGGCACCGTTCCCGAACCCGTGCGTGGTGCTCCGGAGGGATATCACCAGAACCTTGAATTTATTTATGTTCGCCGGCCACTCAAGTTGGAACCGTGGTATCACATTCAGTTGCAATCTCGATATCGCGCGGCAGTGTCGCAGTGGATACGACAGAACTCTCAGGGCATTGTCCACTTTCATATTCTTCCCGGGGCGAGAGCGTTTTCGGCGGCAGCAGCCGCGTTGGATCGAACTACTGCGGTTGCGCTTACCCATCATGATTGGGCTCCCTTCGAAATTCCGTACTACTCGTACCGCTGGGCACACCGCTTACATTGGAGAATGAGTCGTCTGCTTTTAGGGCGCTTCAACCATCTGGTTACAAACAGCGACTTCATAGCCAGCGCGGTTCGTGCCTCCTACCCTGCCCCCACGCCCGTGGTAATACCAAATGGCATTTGTGTTGAAGAATGGAACTTGAAGCAAGCTCCGGCTGTGCTTGAGGGATTTCCGCGAATTCTGTATTGGGGCGCCCTCTGGGCCAAAAAAGGCGTGGATATACTGATCCAAGCGTTTGCTCGGCTGCACGTAAATGTTTCCCGGGCGCGACTTTACATCGCAGGAACAGGACCGGAGGCGAAGAAGCTGAAAGCAATGGCGCGAAAGCTGGGGGTAAGTGCTGGCGTAAAATTTCTAGGCAGAGTCGATGACCACAACCTGGCTTCACTGATACACGGTTGTGATCTTGCGGTTTTCCCCTCTGCCTATGAAGGTTTTGGAATTGCCATTCTCGAGGCTATGGCCTGCGGTAAGGCGGTGATTACGACCGCGCACGGCGGACCGTCGGGATTTATTTCCAACGGACATGATGGCATCTTGCTTCCCGAGCGAACTAGTTCTGCTCTGGCTGAAAGTTTGGAGCAACTTGCCTTGGATCCGGAGCGAATACAGCGTCTCGGTATGTGTGCGCGTAACACCGCCCTGCGTTACGACTGGTCGCAAATTGCGCCAGCTTACATAAAGTTCTACGAAGATATCGTTAGGCATAGCTATAGCTCGGCCGGGATGCCTGTCAAAACCTCGGCCATCCGCCAATCCATTTGCAAATCTCAGAATGTCTGAATCGGTTCAAACTATTTCGCAAGAAGCAGAGAATTTTTTGAAGCCGAGATATTGGTTGGCGGCTGCTGTCAGTGCCGTCGTGTTTCCCATTCATCTTTTACTGCTCTCTAGTGGCAACGACAATTTCTACACGCACTATGGATTGGCAGTTATTGGCTTACTGGCGATCGGCGTCTACATATCGCGCAGGGCCGGCATGTGGACGTTTGCCGCGTTCTTTATTGTGGCAATGTGCCTGCAGAATCTCTATCTCGGATTCCTACTCAATTATCAAAAGAGCCCGGAACTGTTTCCCACGCTTGTTCTCATCGAAACTAAGACGGTTTTGCTTTTCGGGGGAGCTGGCCTGCTGTTACTGATGTCGTGGCGTTTGTGGATTGGTTGCCAGTGGGATCTCGGTACCTATGGATTGATCGTCTTTGGGCTGGTGGTTGGCATAAGTTTTTGGCTGAGTTCAGCACCATTGTTCGCGAAGGCTGGGTACATCCGCAACTTCTTCGCGCCGGTGGCGGCATGGTATCTCGGAAAGCTATGTGTCAGAAAGTATGAGGACTTCTCGAGCTCGATTGGCCTTCTGTTCGCCGTAGGAATTCTTATCTCCGTGTTCTCATTGTTCGAGCTGATGAATCACGGCTTTTGGGCAAAATATCTTCAACAAGATGCGCTCATGGACTTGAAAGGGCCTACGGCGGACTATACCGACTTCCTGGGAATGATGCTGCCACGTTTGTACAGCGGAATTGGCAGTCCTATTAACGCCGCCTACGTATTTTCCATGCTTTTCTTACTGACATTATTTGCGAAAAGGCGGGCGCTGACCGTGATTTTTGGAGTTCAAGCGCTGCTAACCTTCGCCAAGGCCGGTATGATGGTGGGGATCGCGGGCCTAGTTTTGTTCCTGATGCGCCGTCGACTCGAACAAGCAAAGAATTGGATGCGCGTGCTTTGGGTGGCTCCGGTAATCTTGTTATTAATCTTGGCCTACTTGCAGGCCTCCGGATCGGGGATCGCTGACGCAACCGATATTTATGCCACCGAGCAGGAATTGGATAGTACGGCTGCTGGACATCTGCGCGGCCTGGTTGGCGGAATCGTGCACGTGCCCGAGGCACCCTTTGGGCACGGCCTTGGCGTAAGCGGGAATATGGCACTGGTTGGCCAGGTAATCGGGGTAATGGACACCGAAGATGCGGACATGCAACATCGTCTGGAGTTGGGCAGTGAGAATGCCGTGGGAACGATTCTCTATCAGCTGGGGGTTCTTGGGTTGCTCTCGTTTGGAACTTGGGCGGTTTATCGTGCGAAGGAGCTCTTCAGGATATTCCAGCAACTGAGGAATGAATCACCGATTTATTCCAGTCTTGCCCTCGCGGCAACCGGTGGCTTGCTGGGGATTCTGCTATCTTCCTTCGGTTCGGAGAGCACGATGGTTCCGCAAAATGGCGGCTTAGTTTTTCTGGTAGGTGGGCTGGTCGCGGGTGCCCATAGTATTATGCAGAAACGCCTGGCGTCAGACGGCTATCCCGACGTACGTGCAACCCAGACGCTTTAACCAGACCTCTTATAAAGATCCAAACTTGACGGCCAGCCAAAAGCTCCTGAGAACAATCCCAATGTCATCGGTTAACCACAAACTTAGAATTGCACTCTACTCTGAATGAATAGTATCTATTCTGAAACCAGAGATGTTTTTATCGAGCATTGCAGCGAGCTCAAACGCGACTTTTTGGGAATTGAATTGAGTGTCATTACACGTGAGCAGTTACTGAAGCTGTTTTGCCAGTCCTTAGAGACACGGTCAAAGCTGACGATTTCCTTTCTAAATCCCAACTATGCGGTTTACGCGAAACGGAATCCGAAAATTATCACCGCCATGAACGCGTTCGATATCCTTTTAGCCGACGCCGTTGGAGTGGTGAAAGGTGCGAGGTTTTTGGGATTGCCAATTCCAGAGAAGTTGGGAAATGACGATATCGGTGAAGATTTGTTCGCCATTTGTGCCGAGAAGGGCTACAGTAATTTTCTTTTTGGAAGCGCACCCGGAGTTGCAGAAAGAGCCGCAGTGAACCTCCAGCGCTCATTTCCCGAGGTTAAGATTGCCGGCACGCTACATGGGCATTGGTTTAAGTTCCTCGAGACAAACCTCGACGCCACCTTCGTCGAGAATGAAAAGATTGTAGCGTCCATTAACAGGGCTGGCGCCGACGTACTTTGGGTTGGATTATCGACACCATTGCAGCAGTTCTGGGTACATCAAAACCGAGCTCGCGTCGATGCTACCGTCATCATCACAGGTGGTGGATACCTGGATCACCTGGCGGAGCGAATTCGTTGGTATCCGCCTGTGTTCTACAAGTGGGGCCTGACCTGGCTGTACCGATTATTGCGCGAGCCCGGGCGGCTCTGGCGACGCTATTCGATTGAGATGATCGTTTTTGCCGGCATGCTTATTCGGGCAAGAGCCACCATGCTCAAAGCTCGCGCTATCCCGTAAAATAAATCTTGTTTTTCTGCGTTTCCAACGTTTGTCGGGGGCACGCAACGGCAAGTCATAAGAGAGTCTAAACCGCAGACGTTGGGTAATTGATTAAGTTAACCGCTCGATCCATTTTTCTTGGTTGCTTTTGTCCGATTGAGATTATCCTGACAGGTACTCTCGCATTCTGAGCTTCTCCAAGACCGGAACGGGCGTCCGCGGAGGTAGAAAGTATGCAGATCTTTATTGATTCGGCCAGCGAGAAGGAGATTGCCGATCTGCTCAAGCAGGGCGTTGTCGACGGCGTTACGACCAATCCGACCATCATGTTAAAAGATGGGGTCTACGATATCGAAGAGGGTGCTAAGCGGATCATTGCGCTAATTGGCGAGAGGCCTCTTAGTATCGAAGTAACTTCCAATGAACATGAAGAGATGATGGGGCAGGCCCGGTGTTTCGCAACTTGGGGACCGAACATTGTCGTAAAGATTCCCGTCGTCAATGAATTTGGGGAGTCTAGTCTCGATGTGATCAGCGCGTTAACCAGTGAAGGTGTCGCTGTGAACGCAACTGCCATTCTGTCTTTCAACCAAGCGATCCTTGCTACTAAAGCTGGCGCGGCTTACATCAGCATTTTTGCAGGCCGCATTGCCGATGAAGGAAATGATCCAGTTCAGACGATTCGCAATGTTCGCCAGTGGCTAGACAGTTGGGGCTATTCCGCCAAAATCATCGTGGGCAGCGTTCGTACGGTTATCGATATCCAGAATGCGGCGTTGTCTGGTGCCCACATCATCACTGTCCCGCCGCCGTTTTTCCCCAAGATGATTGACCATAAATACACCCGTGATACGGTGCGTCAGTTTAATCGCGATGCAGAAAAGGCCCTGACCGACATCGCGACCGTTCGATCGGTGAACCGGGGATCTCTGTAGCTCTTGTAGTCCGTCCGCGAGCTCGTGTACACAAGGTCGGAGCTCCGTGGATCTCGTCCGAGACGAAGAATCAGCGTGCAAATGGACTCCCTCAATCTCAGTTCTAAAGACTGGACTGCTGCCGATTTGCCCGGAGTTTACAATCCGGAGGTTCAGACCCAGCCCGGGATTGGTGAGTTCTCCACCCCAAGCTCCGAGTTTCATCCGTCATCGCCGAGAATTTCCCGATGGAACATCGTTGATGCCGCCCCGACAGCTCTGAACACTGCATGCTCAGGCACCTCGTATATGCTGGCGCTATTGCTGGCCGCTCGAATCAGCTTCGGATCTGTGCGCTGGTTTTTCGCGCCCAAAGTCCCAGGATCTCAGCTCTGGATCTTCTTCCTACTTGCCCTCTTCTGGGGCCTTGTCTCGGCTCTCGTGGGAAGAACTGGTTGGGGCACTGCTAATAAGAGAGCGCTTTTCGGATACTTGCGAGCCGAGATCGTGTTTTTGCTGGGTCTTGGTGAAGCCTATGCGCTCGGAGCCAAACTCAATGTTTGCGAAGCCTTTCTGGTTGCCTCATTGCTTTATGTGCTCATGGCGCTGATCCTTGGCAACGCGGCCATGCATATTGCTCGAAGCGGGCAGCTGGTT
>JAFAPG010000369.1 GCA_019247235.1 Acidobacteriota bacterium | reverse complement strand
AGCGGGGTGGAAAAAAGCTTAGCGAGCAAGAAAAACAACAGCTCTATCAGTCAGTCAAGCAGACCTACGAGGAACAAACCGATCCGCGTTACGGAGCAGCGCGGCTGTGGATTGACAAGATCATCGATCCCATGGAGACTCGCGATGCGATTACCACGGCGCTCGAGGCGGCGGCGCTGAATCCGGAAGTTCCCGAATTCAACGTTGGTGTGTTGCAGACCTAAAGGAAACAGGTGCTTGCAACCGTCGCAAGATGTTGAACCGATCGCGGGCATGGGGGGTAAGAAAAGACCACGCCCTGCCAGCATTCCCAACAGTCCGAACAATCTGGGATTGTCACGATTCCGCGGGTGTGCTAGCTTAAGAGGCAACTCACGCCTTTTCGTACCCGCAATAGCGCGCCGTTTTGTGTGGCCCGCATGTAAAGCGTGTCCAGCAGGTGGTGCCATGAAAGATTTTGGACAATCAAGTCCAGCCGAACGCCACGTGGAACAAGACTTTGCCAATCGTAAACTGATTCGGCCGTCCTTGAATCACTCCAGCCCAAACCATTCCGGGCCGGCTTTTGGGGAACGACGCGACCGCGGGGAGCGTGCCCCTGAACGCTCCAATGGAGCGCGCAAAGCCCCGCCGCCAGAGCAGACCAACGCGGAGAATTTCTATTATCAGAAGCAGATGCAGTCGAAGACGCCGATGGTCATTGTGCTCACCGATGGCGAGCAGATCCATGGCGTGATTGAGTGGTATGACAGGGCGTGCATTAAAGTAAATCGCGTGGGCGAGCCTAATCTGATGATCTATAAGCCCTCGATCCGCTATATGTATAAAGAAGGGGAAGGTCGGGGGTAAGGCAACGACCATCTTCGAGCGCTTACCATTCTCACAGACAAAGGGTTCTGCTCGTTTCCCGCGGTTCTCCCCTCCGGAATTTCCTATAGCCAGCTGAAGCGAGAGTAGTATGATGGCCGCGTAGCCTTCGAATGGCTATAGCAAGAGGAACGTTCAAGTAGAGGGTCGGCCTCTCGGTGAAGACCAGAGCCGGAGTGTACCCCTCGAAGGAGGAAAGCCGTGCGTTTCCGAAACAGTTCGATCCCCGCTTGCTGGTTTAGAACTTCCCTGCCGCTAATCGCTTTGATCGTGTTTCTTCGGGTGGCGAGCGCCCAGAGTGGAGCTCCCAAGTACGATCCCCATACCGAAACAAAGATGAGGGGCGTGGTGGAAGAATTAAAGCTTCCCCCAAGAGGCAGCGAAAAAGAGATTGCGCACCTGGTCATGAAGAATGGTGACCAGATGATAGATGTCTACCTGTGTCCCAAATCGTTTATCGACGAAATGGGGGTAACCTTCACGCGTGGGGACGAAATTGCCTTTACCGGATCCAAAGTGAAGGCAGGCGAAGCCGACATGATCCTGGCACGGGAAGTAGTCAAAGGGCAAGACACGTTGGTCTTGCGCGATGACAAAGGGAACCCGGTGTGGATTTGGGGCCACTAATCGGCCTGAACACAGTCGGCGCGAAAATTACTCGCTCAGCCTTAGGATAAGCCGTGCGCCGGAGCTTGCAGACATCCTAGCCTGACCACCTGACGAGTCATGTTGTCATAGCTCTCGGCAATGGCGTGCGGTGCGCCGTCAAGCGCTGGCAGGAGCATTCCGAGATACATACGCGGTATGACACGCAAGGCATACAAACGAACGTGGACGGCATTCTCAAGCAGGTTCTCGGCCGCAGTAGCAACCACCGGATCAACATCGAGTTTGGCCGCATCCGCCAGCCGCATTAGCAAACCTGCATTGCGGGCCGCACCCCAAACGTAGGCGACCGCCGCCAGCATTCTTGCGCGATGAATACGGCGAAATTCCTTGCCCGGCAGATGTTCGCGTAAAAACTGTTCCTCTCTGGGGTCGATTAAATTACGAAAGGCATCCACATCGACCGACCGCAGTTGCGCAACTAGGTCGTCCAAATTGTTCTCTCGCGCCTGTTGGTCCGAGGACAAGTAAATCACTAACACCATAGTCGCGATCCCGATGATGATGAAGACCACAGGGATAAGCATTAATGCACCATCCTTCCCAATTTCTGACCCCAGCTCTCAAGCTCGACCTCCCGCAGACCCGCTCCCGTAATGATGGGAGCCTTGATGGGAGAAAATATGTAGAACAGCCAAACCAATACGCACACGTGGAAGGCGGCCATGCGCACTAGGTCCACAGTTACATACCCGGGACGTCCCAAAAGCAACAATAACGATGACGCCGCAATCTGGGCGCTCGCGTACAGACCAAACCCTAGGGCAATCCCGGCAGGAAGGCTTCGCCAGGCGACGCCCAGGATTCTCGAGAAAAGCAGCAGGCCAAGTAGCAGCCCGATCTCTATCAGATTCGAGGAAAAATCCAAGATTTGGAAAAGTTTCACCACCCGATGTAGGCCCGGTTGAGGAAACGAGGCAGAAGCGGCCGTAGCCACCAGAATCAGTATAGCGGCCGTCCAGCGCAACCCTCGACGCAGCATCGGCGCCGACGACAACTGAGAGACCATCAGCTCGTTAGCTAATTCGTAGAGAACACAAAGTTCGAGTAGCAGACCCACGGCCATGCCCAGGGTCATAACCCAGTGGTAGGTATTCAGCGAAACCCGAGGCGTGAGAAGGCTAGTGGTGATCGAACTCAGGAAAACCGTGAGTTGGCACACGATATAGAGAACGAATATGGGGAGTTGTTTTTTTCTGCGACGGACAACAAGTCCAGCCAGACACACTGCAAGCAGCGTGTACGGCATTATCCAGAGATACCAACGGAGAAAATGCATGGGCTACCGAGAGATAGTAGCCAGTTCTGCGGCAGCCCACAATAGCTTTCTTCAAGAAATCGTCTACGAAATATCGCACTGATTCGGCGGACAAAGGGGATTATCGGTCGCTGCGACCGACGGGGCAGAAGCTGCCGATAGCAAGAACAGCGCAGCAGCAAGACAGAGCAGTGCTTTCTTCACGGTAAAACTCCTAATTGAAGTAAGGGT
>JAFAPG010000363.1 GCA_019247235.1 Acidobacteriota bacterium | reverse complement strand
CCAATTGCAAACCTTTGCTCGCTTGACCGGGGGACGCTTCTACCAGCCGCGCTTTACCGGCGACATGATCGATGCTTTCAAAGACATCGGAGAAGACATTCGTCATCAGTACACTCTCGCCTATCACCCCAGCAACCCAAAACTTGATGGCTCGTATCGCAAACTCAAGGTCGAGATTGTGGCCGCAGATGGCGGCCCGCTAAAAGTTCGCGATCAGAAGGGTCATGATGTGAAGTATCAAGTCATCGCCCGCGAGGGTTACACGGCAAAACACACGGTCGATTGAGACGCTCCTAGCAGGGCAAGGCGGTTCTGCGCTTCCCCACATGTGCCTCTAGAAAATCTGAGAGAATCTCTCCGCAAGGCACTCGCCGAAAGGCAGCAGGCGAGGCCATTTTCCAGCTCCGCTGCTTAATTGTGTTCCGTGGGTTGTGATCAGTGCGCGAGGTGATCGAGAATAAAAAATACCCCTACGCCGAGCAGGACGACCAGCGCCATTTTGCCACCCGGCTCGCGGTTCACTTCGGGCATAAGATCGGAGGCAGCTACGTAAATAGTTACTCCGCCGGAGAGCGGCAGCCCGAAGGCCACATCGCGGCGTAGCAACACCATCGTGAGCACTCCGGCAAAGGTAGCAATTCCCAGCAAGAGCGAGGCTCCCCAAGCCAAGCGTTTGCTCCGCCCGCTGGCCACCATCACCGAGGCGATGGTAAATCCTTCGGGAATTTTATGCAGGAAGATAGCGACGAATATCACCCAGCCCAGCCAATTCGAGAGGATGAAGCCGGAGGCGATGGCAATTCCATCAAACAAGGTATGAATGACCAAGCCCAGCAGCACCGAGTACCCCTTGTGAGCGGCCACGAACTGGTCGGCATGAATCTCCTCCCCAAAATGAAAATGGGGAGTGACGGTGTGCTCGAAAAAATGGGTAATGAGATATCCGACCAGGATCAGCAAAGGAGCGTCCCTCTGGCGCAGGTTGAGGCTGGCGGGAATGATCTCGAGCACGGCTGTAGCCAACATGAATCCAGCGCCAAGAGCCACAAAGTACTTCAGGTAGGAGCGGTCCCAATTCTTTTGCACCACGATGGTTCCGCCGAAAACATCGGCGGCGGCGGCGGTAGTGCCGAGCAACAGGCTGAGAAGGATTGGGTTCATCGAGAACCGGAATCATAGCAGGGCGGCCGCCCGTCATCCCACAAGAACCGCACCACCATTCACATTCAAGATCTCTCCGGTGATGAAGCCGGCCAGCGGAGTGCAAAGAAATAGCACCGCCGCCGCGATCTCCTCGGGCGTTCCGACGCGTCCGAGGGGAATGCTGGCAAGAATCTTGCGAGCTGTGTCGGCCTGGCTTAATGCCGGTTGGGACATCTCCGTAGCCACCCATCCCGGGGCTACGCAGTTGACATAAATCTGGTCGGGAGCAAGCTCAGTCGATAGACCTTTGGCCAGACTGATCAGCGCTCCTTTACTAGCAGCATAGTCGCAATGCAGAGCCTCTCCGCGTTGCCCGGCGGTCGAGCTGATGAGAACGATGTGAGCCGGGGACCCGGCGGCACGGGCCTTCATGGCCGTGACCGAGTGCTTGACGAGAGAAAAAACCGCATCCAGATTGATGGATATGGTCTTGCGCCACTGCTCCTCGCTCAGAAGGTCCACGGAAATGTCTTCTGCCCGCCAGATCCCATGATTTGCGACCAGAATATCCAGCCGACCAAATTCTCGGACGCAAGCCTCGACCAGTTCCGCTGGCTTGCTCGCCTCCTCGAGAGGGCAAGCCATGGCCCGGCAGTTTTCTTCGCCGAGCTCACGGCAGAGCGCTTCGGCCGCGCTCTTGGATTTTTCGAAGTTAAAGTAAACCCGCGCACCCGCTTGGGCGAAGAGGCGTACGGTGGCGGCTCCAATGCCGCGCGCGCCTCCGCTGATAAGGGCAACCTTGCCGGCGAGCGAGAGGGTGACTGACATAGGTTGATAGTTTCAGATGGCGCGGGCTCGCGTGGCAAACCGGGCGAAGGCGGTATTCCCCTACTACGGGTGGGAAGGTGCTCAGGTTCCGATATTGGGAATGCTACGCTCTGACTTCAACTCGCGCGCCAGCAGACGCACCAGCATGCCGTCGTATTTGACCCCGCTGAGCTTTTCAAGCTCGGCGATGGCTTGCTCGCTGGTCTTGCCCGGAGCCAGGGCGCGATCGCTGGTGAGATTGACGTAGGCGTCGGCCACCGCCAAGATACGCGCCCAGAGAGGAATTTCCTCTCCCCGAAATCCATAAGGATAACCGCTACCGCCGACCTGCTCGTGATGACATTCAATGGCCTTTTGCACGCGTTCGCTTCCCGGCAAGGTGTTGAGGATCTCTCCTCCCAGGCGAGAATGCATCTTCATCACATGAAACTCATCTTCGTTCAACGAGCTTTGCTTATTGAGGATGCGGTCAGGAATGAAAATCTTGCCCACGTCATGCACGCGGCCGGCAAAACCCAGCTCGCGAATTTCATCGGGTGCAAAAGCCAGGGCTCGAGCCAAAACTTCGGCATACTGGCCAACGGCTTCGCCGTGTCCCAGGGCGTTCAATTCGCGGGCCTCGGCGGCTCGAGCCAGAGCTTCGATCGAATCGCGTAGCAAGGGGAGGTTTTTGGGATCGCCGCCGGCCGCCAATTTGCGCAGAGTGCTCACCAGTTCGTCGACCTGCTCGGGTCCAGTGCGTTCGCGTTGCAAGAAGCCTTCGATGTAGCCGGACACAAGCTGTCGCTGGACGGCGGCGCCCTGGTCCTGGCCGTAGTCCTCGGCGGTTGACACGCGGTCGCCTCCGGCTTTCTTCGACACGTACATACCAGCATCGGCCACGCGAATGATGTCTTCGGCGGAAAGACCGTGCACGGGGAAACTGGCGACGCCAAAACTTCCCGTGATTTTATGCTCGCTCAACATGGGGTCGGTGGCCAGCCACAGACGCAATCGTTCTGCCAGAATTTGGGCTTGGTCGACACCGGTTTCGGGCATGAGGATGACAAACTCGTCGCCTCCGTAACGCGCGACCACGTTCGATTGCCGGCATTTCTGTTCGAGCAGGCGTCCCACGCGGGCCAGCACCAGATCGCCCTCCATATGCCCGAAGGTGTCGTTCACCTCTTTGAATTTGTCGAGATCAATGAGAACGACAGAAAACGGCCTTCCCGAGCGCGAGGCGCGTTTCCACTCAGCTGTGAGCGCCTCCCAGAAAAACCTGCGGGTTTTGATGCTGGTAAGGCCGTCGGTAATCGACTGTTGTTGCAGTTTCTGAAATACGAATGAGTTGTGTAAGGCAGTGGCCAGCAAATCGGCGAGCGTGTTCATCACCAGCTGATCTTCTTCGGAAAAGGCTCGCTCCTGTTCGCTCTCTACGTTGAGCACGCCAAGCAAGGTATCACCGTAAGTGATGGGAATACAGAGCACACTGCGCGAGGTGGGCAGCAGCCCTTGAATTTGACTGGGATCGGCCG
>JAFAPG010000353.1 GCA_019247235.1 Acidobacteriota bacterium | reverse complement strand
CGGGGAGGGTAAACAGGCGGATATTATCCGATCCCGTCGAAGGATTGAGAACCCGGTCGAGAACCGGACCTACGAGCAGAACCCGAAAGGCGTCAAGGAAGCCGACGGCCGCCAGCAGGAGCACCGAGGGAATGAACTGCCACCAATAGGGCACCAGATAGCGAAGGAGCCGAATCAATTGACGCATGCGCCGCTCCCTTCTCGTGGCTGTTCGGTGCGCGAGAACCGGGCTCGGTCAATCGCCATGGGATAAGAGCTCGCGTGGGCCCCGCGAGAAGGGCCATCGAATGCGCTTATTAAATGCAAGAACCTATTGTACTTGAGTCCATCGGGCGAGCTCTCTTTCGCGGCTACGGCTTTTGACCCGCGCGAGGGTGGTATTGCCCGCCTAGATCGCAGCGCAGGATCTCATTTAGGGCTGTCCCGGTGTGCGACTTTCACCCTATAGCCAGCTTTCTTTAGGCGTTTAGCTACATCTTCGGCAATCATCACCGAGCGGTGTTGTCCCCCGGTGCAACCGAAAGCGATGGTGAGATAACTTTTCCCCTCATGTATGTAGTGAGGGAGCAGATAAACCAGAAGCTCAGAGATGCGCTGAATAAATTCCGATGTTTGGGGGAAGGAGCGAATATACTTTGCCACCTTAGGATGGCGCCCGGTTAGCGGTCGGAATTCCGGCACAAAATGGGGATTGGGTAAGAAGCGGACATCAAAGACCAGGTCAGCGTCTTCGGGCACGCCATGTTTGAAGCCGAAGCTGAGGCAAGAAACGAGAATATTTTTGCCCGCCTCTTTCTCTTGAAATGACTCAATAACGTGGGCTCGTAGCTCATGGACATTGAATTTCGAGGTATCGATGACCATGTTAGCCATGGCCCGGATCTCGCGTAGATGCCGGCGCTCAGTGGCCAGCGAGGATTTCACCGGGGCATCAATACCGAGCGGATGCGGCCGCCGCGTCTCACTAAATCGGCGCAGCAGCACCGTATCGGATGCCTCCAGGAAAACCATCTTGGTGGAGATGATCTTCTTGACCGCCTTTAAGATGGCAGGGAGTTCTTCCAGTTGGCGGCCTTCACGCACGTCTACTACGAGCGCCGTATGCTCGATATCTGAGGATTGGCTGATAAGTTCGGCGAAGCGGGGAATCAGCCCCACCGGAAGGTTGTCCACACAGTAGTAACCGAGATCTTCAAAGGCTTTTAAAACCGAGGCCTTTCCCGACCCGCTCATCCCAGTGATGATGACCAGTTCTCCGGGGTGCGTAGGATTCGCTGCGCGGTTGCGGGGCATTTTAAAAACAGGGATTGTTACCTGTGAAGCGTCTAAAGGCGCTGTCATCTACGAGGATGTTAGCAGCCAAGCGCAGCTTGTCGCCAGTTCCCAAGGGGATGCCGGGGATGCCTGCGGCGCACGGTTATTCCGGGCGCCGGCGCTCGCTGATGGCGTAGGTGGATAAACGAGAGAGCCAATGTTAGGCGCAGGCATCTCGCCAGCCGGCAATTTCCTTCAGGCCCTGAGTGCGCGTGTGCTCAAACAGACGCACACGATGTTTCGAGTGCTCGAATTCGTGAATGTCCGCCCAGACCTCTGCCTGCCAGCCGTGACTGTGCACGGCCGAAGCTCCACAGGAGGAGCAGCGGGTGTGAAGCTTGCGTCCCGCCTTCAGCTGCTTTTGCGCGTTCTGCTCGAGCTCAATGAAGATGCAGCGCACTTCCTTGATATCCTCGTTGTCCCCGATCACATGTTCGTAGCGCAACAAATAGGCAAAGCCTAGTCGTTTTGCCTCACGCTCTGCTTCGCTGCGAGTCTGGAAAGGTCCAAACTCGGCCCGCAGTTGCTCGGTAGAATCACACGCCATCCAAAAGGTTTCCTTGTAGATCATCCGCTTCGCCCCGGGAGAATTTTGCCGATCGGCTATTCGCCGACGGGAAACGCGAATTTCCCGCCCCGCCCCCCAGGTGCAATTCTGATTCCTTCCTCGTTATGCTAAGTGATTGTTTTCGAAAGGTTTAAAACCTGCCTGCGGCCTAGCCGTGCAATCCTTTGCAGCCTCCTTCCCGACTTCTGCCACCCTCCAGCCAGCATCACCAAGGTTTTCGAGCGCGTAGATTTTTCCCCGTTCAGGCCGTTATTCTCCAGTAACATACGCACTCGGGAGAGCCTAAGGTCTCTATATGGGAATGCGCAGCGAGCCGAGAAAATCGATTCAAGTTCCCGTGCGCATCTTTGGTACCGATTGCGATGGCCACATTTTCTCTGAAATCGTGAACACCGTCGATGTAAGCCGGCTTGGAGTACGGGTGGGGGGAGTTCGGGCGCACATCAAAACCGATGAGATCATCGGCATCACCTATGGTCGTACCACGGTGCATTTTCGGGTGAAGTGGGTTGGACAGGCGGGAACGACGACCGCTGGTCAGATGGCGCTCGTAAACCTGAGCCCGGAGCGAAAGCTTTGGGATTTCCCGCTCCCTGATCCGATTATCGACAACTACCGACCCCAGGTCACACAGGAGCGTCGGCGATATAGTCGCGTCAAATGTTCGATCTCGGCCGAATTGCATCCTCCCGGCGGTCCAGTAACCTGGGGCAAAGCCTCAGACCTCAGTGAAGGCGGCTGTTTTGTCGAGATGTCAATACCTCTCAGACCAGGGACGCTATTTGAGATCTCCATTTGGCTGAACGCGGCTAAGCTCCGCCTACAAGGAGCGGTGGCCAGTGTTTCCCCAGGATTCGGTATTGGGGTGAGGTTCATTAACGTGCCGCCCGGGGATCAGGCTTTACTTCGGCAGTACATTCGGGCTCTGGTTTAAGCCCAGAACGAGCGCTCCGTGGCGGATCTTAAATACGAGTGTCGAGGATTCAAGGCGGGGGGAATCTCCGAATGCGTTCGAAAACGGAGAAGCAATTCGCTTTGCTGGGATCGAACTGAGAGAAAGAGCTCGGTTTTCAACTCGCCCTGCCAAGGTTAGTACATACCAAAGGTTGATCCCGACTCTACATCCAGGCCCAACTGCAGCTTGGCCGCTTCCGACATCTTGGCAGGACTCCAGGGTGGGTCAAAGACAACCTCGACGCTAACTTCGTTGACTTCGGGAAGTTGCGACAGCTTGCGCTGAATATCGCCTTTCAGCACATCTCCCATTCCGCAGCCGGGAGCGGTCATCGTCATTGCGATATCAATGCGCTGGCCCGCGGCTGTATGGGTAATCTGACACGAGTAAATGAGTCCAAGATCCACGATGTTGACGGGAATTTCGGGGTCATAGACGGTCCGTAGGGTATCCCAGACTGATTTCTCGCTGAATTTGTCAGCTTCGGCCGGGATTGTGGGTTGCGTATCCAAGCCTAGAGCATCGGCATCTTTCGCCTCAATGCGCAACATCTCGCCGCGCTCGTTCGCCACTGTGTAGGTGCCCCCGAGCGACTGCAAGATCCTCACTCGCGCACCGGCAGCAAGTCTCTGTGTCCCGCCAAAGGGAATCATGGTAGCTTCGCAATCGCGTGTCAATGGGATCTCATTCATCGGCATTGCCGCCCTTCAAATCGACGCGAGTTCTGAGCTGGTCTCAAAGTTTTTCTCGATGCTGTTTACTCGGTCGAAACCGAGTGCTGTTCGCCCTTCAAGCCGGCGCGAAGAGCGTGCCAGGCCAAGGTGGCGCATTTGACACGCACGGGAAACTCCGAAACCCCAGCAAAGGCCGCCAGTTTGCCCAGTTCGGCCGCGCTCGCGTCAGTATTTCCAGTTACCACGCCGTGGAAGGTATCGAATAATCCCTCGGCCTCCGCCAGTCGCTTTCCCTTAACCACCTGCGTCATGATGGAGGCGGAAGCCTTGGAGATGGCGCATCCTGAGCCCTGAAAAGCGACATCCCGG
>JAFAPG010000326.1 GCA_019247235.1 Acidobacteriota bacterium | reverse complement strand
TTTTGCTGGTGCTATTCATCATCGGAACAGCCAGCGCCATTTATGTTGCCTATTGGGTGAGACATAAGGTCAGCACTTACACCTCGGCCGTGACCGGAAACGGCGAGGTGACAGTTGTTGGCAGCGGCAATAGTTGCCGATTGCTGTCCACCTCAGAACTTGCCAACGTGCTCGGAGTCACCATCGAGAAAAGCTCGGAGGTGTTCGAGGGCTCCGAACCAGGTTGCGCATACTACACCAATACGGAAGGCTTCGCCCAATTGCAGCGGGCGGCGGCTGAACTGGCGCGCCAACAGGCGCAGCAGGCAAACGGTCAACAAAGCGGCAAAATCGATAACCCTCTCGAGATCTTAAAGAACACAAATCAGCTGGAGGGGCTGGTGAAGTCATTCGGTCTATCTCAGCCGGATAAAGATGGGAAGGTTTTTTCCTTTACCGTGAACCGACATTTCGGTCGTAGGAATTGGAGCCCATTGCGAACCACGTTGTCGGTGGTTCCAGGATTTGAAGATCTCCCTGATCTGGGAGATCGCGCCATGCTCGGCTCGATGGGCCATTCCATCTTTGTGCTCAAGGGGGATACGATGGTCAGTCTCGAGCTGACCTATGTGCCCGACGCGCGCAGGCGCGGTGCGCAACTGGGGAACAGTATTGTGGCACGACTCTAAGGGCGCCGGGCTGGTTCCGGGGCATTGACCAAAACTTGGGGGTGGGTGTGCGTAGAGTATTCGCGTTTTCGCTTCGGTTCGTTGCCACGTCCGTTCTTCTGTTACTCTTCGCCCCCGCCTCACCTCGCGCCGCCACATCAGCCGGTGAATTGAAGGGCGGATTTCGCCAGCCTAAGAACAATGGATGGACCTTTGTGCATCTTGAAGGTACCCCGCATCAGATCGGATATCAGAACGGCTATTTGCTGGCACCCGAAATCAAAGACATGCTGGGAGTGGTAGAACTTGAAGCCAGGCATGACTACAGGAAGGAGTGGTCCTTCTTTCGCGATGCCGCACAGAATATGATGTGGCCGCACATCGAGCCCCAATATCGTGACGAACTCCAAGGCATCGCGGATGGCGCTCGTGCTCACGGACTAACGATCGACGTGTGGGACGTTGTGGGTATCAACGCAGTGACAGAGTGGAGTTACTACAACAAACAATACGACAAAGAGCACGGTATCAAAACCGCCGCGCTGGCTGTGCCCGAGCACTGCAGCGCGTTTGTTGCCACGGGCAGCTACAGCCGAGACGGGAAGGTGATAATCGCGCATAACAATTGGTCTTCCTATCTTGAGGGTGAGCGCTGGACTATCATCTTTGACATTGTTCCCAGCAAGGGATACCGCATGCTGATGGATGGTCTGCCGGGCGTGATCCACAGCGCCGACGACTTTGTCATCAACTCCTCGGGTATAGCAATTACAGAAACTACCATCAGCCACTTTTCAGGCTTTGATACCAACGGAATTCCGGAATTTGTCCGAGCGCGCAAAGCGGCGCAGTACTCAGCTTCGATCGACGACTTCACTCGCATTATGAAAGATGGCAACAACGGAGGCTATGCCAATACCTGGTTGTTGGCCGATATTGCCAAGAACGAAATCGGCCGACTGGAGCTGGGTCTGAAGAATGTTAACCTTGAACGAAGTACAAGCGGATATTTTGTGGGCTCGAATTTTCCCATCAGTGAAAAACTGATCCGCGAAGAGACTAACTTCAACCCGAACGATCTAGGCCAGAGTTCGGTGGCTCGGCACACGCGCTGGGAGCAGTTAATGGCGGAGAATAAGGGGTCGATCGATGTCGCCTCGGCCGAGCGATTCCTAGCCGATCACTATGACCCAATCGAAAAGAAAGAAGATGCAGACGAGCGTACTCTCGACGGCCACATCGAACTTTCTCCACGGGGGTCAAGCGGCTGGATAGGTCCTTACGGCATGGCCGGCGCAGTGCAAAACAAAGTTGCCGATGCCACGATGATTGCCGATATGACCTTCACCGCTGCAGCCGGCCACGCCTGTGGCAGGAACTTTAAACCTGCCGAACATCTGAGTGCCCATCCCGAGTACGACTGGCAAAAGCCCTTGCAACGGGATATGGACGCTTATCCCTGGACCCGCTTTTCCATTTCTAAGTAGGTGGCCGGGCACTGCCATTCATCAGACTCGTGCTCCCCTACGTCCACAGTGCCTCGTTGTTCTCTTGATTAACCTTCTCCCCACTGGGCATTGTTCTAGTGACAGGCGTCGCTTAGCTCGGGATCGCAATGTGCGTGAAAGATGTGGCTGGCAATGAGATAGCCAAGCAGGTTGCCAACAAAGAGGTCCGACGCCCAGTGATCACGCCCGATGAACCGTCCCGCAGTGACTGCGGCGGCTGCTCCGTAGGCTGCGGCCTCGACCCACGGCTTGGGGTACTCGTGTGCGAGCACCGTGGCCATGGCGGTTGTGAACATCGAGTGACCGCCTGGAAAAGAGGTATTGAACGCGTGATGATGCCCGAATCGCCCGTTATTGGTTGCTTCTCCGGGTCGTTCGCGCGCGCCGATCAGCTGCATGGGCGCATAGAACAGGAAGGTATTAGCTAACGTTTCGAGTTCAAGCTCGCCGGTTTCTTTGAGATGTGGACGATCGGTCTTTATACCGTACGCCCACATGGTAACCAGACTGCCGCTCAACGTGCCCAAAGCGGCATCTGACAGAAGGTTATAGGAATTGTAGTGAACGACCGGTAGCTGTCTTTCGATGTGTTTGTCGGTCGCGATGAGCGCGCCCGTGGTTGCTAAGACCAATACATCCCACTTCAGGTTCTGGCGCTTAAAGGGGATGGAGTAGAGTTCCTTTTGGTCCTCTAATCCTCGCCTGATGCTTCGACCAATTAACCCGCTTCGGCCACTCTGCGGGGTGGTCTGGCTCGAATCGTCGCTGCCGTTGCCCTCGGAAGTCGCCCAAAGGGATGCCAATTGTGAGTGGTCGACGCTAGACCATTCGCTCGATAACGCGGGGATCGGCCACTTTAACCGTTCGAGCGTGATCTGAGAAGAGGCAACAATCGAACTGCTCAGGACCGTGAGCGCGAGCACGGCACAGTTCAAAAGCATCCGGCGAAATTGTTGATGACCCAATCGATGGCTCCTATGACGAGTCCGTCGCCGTCATAAGATGCAATCTACCGGAACAGGTCTGCCGCATGAAGCGAGCCGTGCCGCTCTCGAGCCTTAAAAACTGAAGAACAATCCCGCACTCTTTCCGCTGGTCACGGGACTCACTATGAGGCGTCGCTGAGACGCGCTTGAGTGATGGTTAAACACATAGCCACCAACAAGATACCCTAGCGCCCCGCCTACTAGGACGTCGCTTGGAAAGTGCTCCCTCCCGCCCAGCCGCTCAAAACCTGTGGCGGCGGCAAGACTGTAAACTGCGAGTTTGGTTTGCCAATTGGGGTATTCGTCCGCGACCACGTGCGCGAAGGCAAAGGCAATGGCTGTGTGACCGGAGGGGAATGAATCTCCGCCGCCAGCGTGTTTTCCATCGGGCCAAAACTCCCCCGATTCCGAAGACAAGCCAGTGGCTTTAGGTCGAACACGGTCGGCGCCAAATTTCACCATCTCGGTGACCAGCATCGTGTCAATGAGAGCCGCGCCTGCTAGGGTACCGGTTTCGCGCAGGTGATCATCATGGCGGATAACCCCAGTTATCCAGCTCGCGCCCACTGTAGCCAGCGGTGCATAAATGCCAGTGATGTTAGAAGCCCGGCGAAACGCTTCGACCCGTGAAGGGTCGGTGCTGATCTTATCGAGCGCCTCTTTATCAAATGCAAAAGCGGTGCCGACGGCCGAGGCTAATGGCACCAGCCAAAGCAAATCCCTTTTCCCGATTCTCGCTGGGCTGGTCAGAATACTCTTCTGATCCCTAGCGATTGCAATAACATACTGGTCGGGCGTACGGATTTCAGAAGGCTCGGGAGCCTGGGGCAGCGTTTGCGACAGCCCGGCGACAGGTACTAAAGCGACCACCGGCGAATCGCAGGCTTTGAACACACGTCCGCCAGCGATCAGAGACAAAACGAGGATTGAAATTCATACAACAGTGGACCTGATAGGAGAGCTTTTATAAGGATAACGTTGTGTGCTCCAGGACGCAAGCCGGGCAAGTGGCAGCGAGGGGCCCGGGAGCCTTCGCCGTCCAGCGGGCGAACTACGGCGGGCCTCCCGACGAAACCTGGCGCCACCCCATTGAAGCCATTGATTCTTACCAGGGTCGGTGACACGCTTCGGCCCATAAAAAACAAGCTTGCTCCCCCTAGAGAATAGTATGTCCGGCGGCGAACCATCCAAACGTCCTAATGTCGGAGTCCGATAGATCCAATAATTCCAAAGGAGACAGGTTCTATGAGTGAATTTTTATATCTGTACCGTGGTGGCGAGCGCGGAAGGTCGCCGGAGAAAATGCAGGAAATGATGCAGAGGTGGATGACTTGGTTGAAGGATCTGGCGGAGAAAGGCCATATTAAGGACCAAGGCCAACCACTCGAACGTTCCGGAAAGTTCGTCAAGGGGAAGCAGAAGACGGTCACAGATGGTCCTTTTGTGGAAGCAAAGGACATTGTTGGCGGCTACACCTTAATCGAAGCTAGGGACTTGGATCAGGCGGTTGAGCTTTCTAAAGATTGCCCAATCCTCGAGGTGGAGGGCACGGTCGAAATTCGACCGGTTATGAAGATGAACCTA
>JAFAPG010000319.1 GCA_019247235.1 Acidobacteriota bacterium | reverse complement strand
CGAACCCCCAAACACTGGCCTGGTTACCTGCCTGTATCGCGGCCGAGCTGCACCCACCCTGGCCTCGCGGCTAGAAGCACTGTCAATCAGCACGGACTTTGCCGCCGGTGTATTCGTGGCGCATGCGATCGAGCGAGGCCTGCGATTTGGCTTGGGATCAACTCTCGCTCTGCGCCACGAGCATCTTATGGCGATCGGTGGGTTCGAGGCGATCGCCGACTACCTGGCGGATGATTATGAGGTAGGGCGCCGCATTCGCCAGCACGGCCTTAAGGTGAGGCTCTCGAGCTGCGTCGTCGATACCTTTCTCCCCGCCTACAGTTTCAGGCAATTCTTTCGTCACCAGCTGCGCTGGGCAAGAACCATTCGCAGTTCCCGCCCAGCCGGCTATACCGGCTTGCTGCTGACTTACCCGCTGGCTTGGGCAGGGGCAACGGTTGTGGCCGCCGGTGCTCGGAGCTGGTCTTGGGCTGTGCTGGCCATAGCCTTGTTGACAAGGACGGCAATGGCGATCAGGGTAGCCGCTGCGGTCGAAGATGAACGCGAGGTACTGCGCTCACTTTGGCTCTTGCCTATACGGGACTTCCTGGCGGTCTTCATTTGGGCCGCAGCCAGCATAGGACGCAGGATCGTATGGCGCGGAGAACTCTTCAACCTCGCACGGGGACGCCTGATCAAAATACGTTGAATCCGAGCAGGCACTGGGCCGAATGACTAGGCGCGAACTTCGGCCGCAGTCCGGTTCTCGCGATCTTGAGGCAGGATTTTTCCCCCTTCTGAAAAGCGGTAAATCTCTCCTCGCCAATGAAACCTGTGGCTCACAAAGCTCGCCACCCAGATGGCGAACCCTTGAAGGTCGCGCAACGGATAAAGCCAACTAAGCCACAGTGCCCGTCGATCGCGCAGCAGTCCCCAACCAACGGCAATCGACTGAACCACGCGATTGAGAAATGCGATCAAAAGCAAAGCCAGGCCCAGACGGAAATGGCCACTCCACAGGCCAGCAAGTAGGCCGACCAACCCAAACGGCACAGCAAAGGTCAGTCCTGCGCCAATGTGCCCCCAAGGGCGGGAGTGGCGCGTGCTCTTCATCCAGCGCAGCTGGTCTCCCAAGGTTCGCAGAAAGGGCCGGGCGGTTAGTACGTGAGCTACCGAATAATGCGAAAAGATGACTTTGTAACCAGCAGCCCAAATCTTATGGCCGAGAACATAGTCATCAGAATAGTAATCGGCGGTCACGGCAATGCCACCGATCGCCTCGACCGCGTCCCGCCGCACAGCCAGGGCAGGCCCGAGAGCAAAACGAATTCCCTCAAGCATGTCGGCCACCACCACTCCAGAAGGCATCTCTACCGACATTCCTAAAGCTTCGAGCATCGACCAGAAATCTCCCGCCACCGGCTCCCCGCGGTAAAGACAGGTCACCAATCCGAGCTTCTCTTCAAGAAGGGGTGGCACGATGTGGCGCAAGAAATCCCCGCCTACCCGCACATCGCTATCGCTCGAAATGAAGAAATCGTAATTCGATAACGGGATCATCTTGTCGAGGGTAAACACCTTGGCGTTCGGCCACTCGGGTGGCCCGGAGATGACAATCCGGCTAGGCACATGTGGATAGCGATCTCTGAGCCGTTGGGCAATGCGAATTGCCGGATCGTCAGCGCTGCGAGAGCCGATGATGATCTCGTATCGAGGATAGTCCTGGCGAAAAAAGCTGGCCAGATTCTCTTCCAGGCGTTCTTCCATGCCATGCACCGGCTTAAAAATTGTGACCGGCGGAAGGTCCTCGGCAGGAACCCGGAGCGCGATTCTCAGTTGTTTACGAGCGCGCAGCTTGAAACGCGCGGTCGCGATCAATACCAGCAGCAGGAAGACCGAGGAGGTTGCGGTGCCGAGGAAAGAGAGGGCAGCGAGCATGCGCCAGAAAAGCGCAATCACCGGGCGAGCTCCCGGTTGGTGAAGATGGCTTTCCCCCCGCTCCGCGCCAAAACATAGTGGGAAAGCCCGCTCAGCTCGGCAGGGTTCTCTTGATCCGTCCAGAGAAAGACCCGGGTGGAGGAATTCCACAGCTCGGCAAACGAGCTGGGTGTTTCAAAGACCCGGGGCGCGTCGGGAAACTTCGACCCATACCATAGATTGCCGCTTGGCTGGTGCAAAACCCTTACCCGTTCGCGCAGATAAAAGTTAAGCGTCGAAGCCTGATGGTATTGGCCATCGATGACCACTATGTCCCCAGGTTGGTGATATTTCGCGATGGCGGCGGCGAGCGATTTCGAAGAAAGCACGGGTGAGAAGGTCACGAAGGCGGCGTGTACGCAGGCCAGCAATCCCACCATCATTGCCGCCAAGGCAACATTTCCCCATGCCGGCCGACGTCGGTAGCGAAACCAGAGATTTAGTCCTGAACCGATGAGCAGCGAAAGCACCGCGCCAATCAGTTGGGGACGAAACATTCCCAAAGCTTCAGGGGTAAGGTCGAGAAAATGGCCCAAGGAGAAGTCATAGTCCTGAGGATTTTTGTCCAGCAGAGCAGACAGGTCGGCACCCGGCGCCGGAGGCCTCGAGGAGACCAGCAGAGCGATGCCCACACAAGAGCCCAAGCCTACGATCGCGAACAAGACCCAGGAGGAGATCTTCCCCCAGCGCATGGCCTCGGCTCGAGCGGACTCCTGGTTCAACCACCCTCCCACTAATAACGCCAAGGCGGGCACGGCGGGAATCGTATAGTACTCCTGACGCGTCGAAAAGGTGAAGAAGCCGACCGTTACCACAGCCCAAATTACGAAAAACAAATTGGCCGCTACCGCAGGCGCAAGCTTCGCTCTCAGATCGCGCCAACGATAGGTGAGGGATGAGAAACTCTGGGGCAAAAAAACCATCCAAGGGGCGAGCCATAGGAGCGTCAATCCCCAAAAGATCAGCAGCGGTACGGTGTCATAACCAGCGGGCACGCGCTTGCCCACGTAGCGCAGAAAGTGCTCATTGACGAAATAAAACCAGAGAAATCCTCGAATCGAACCCTGCGCAGGATTGCGCAGCTGGGCGAGAATGTGCCAGGGAGCCGCAACCAGCAGAAAGATCAAGGTGCTCGAGACGAGTCTCAGCTTGAAGAGATGTCGGAGGTTTCGCGTGAATAGAAGGTAGATAAGAATGGCGCCCAGAGGAAACACTAGCCCGATGAGCCCTTTGGTGAGCACGTTCAACCCCCAGGTGGCAGCAAATCCCCAGCACACCCAACGCGAGGGTGGCTCCTGGTCGAGCGATTGTAAGAAGAACAACGCGCTGAGCGTCAGCCATAGAGCCACGATGACATCGGGGATCTGAAAGCGAGTGAAAATGTATGGACCAAGCGAGGTAGCTAATACCACCGCGGCGTAGAGTCCGCCGCGCTCGCCATACGCGTGTTTTCCCAGAAGATAGGTAAGCACGAGCAGCGAGAGAACGCCCAGCATCAAGGGCAATCGCGTCGACCATTCGCTGATCCCAAATAGCTTGTAGCTAGCCGCAACGGCCCAATACATGAGCGGGGCCTTTTCAAGGTAGCGGATTCCGTCGGTGTAGAGCGTGACCCAGTCACCGCGAAGCACCATCTCGCGGGCGGCCTCGGCATGAATCGTGTCCACATCATCGAGCAAAGCTGGGCTAAATATTGCCGACAGATAAATCACGATCCACAATAGGCAGACAACGCACAGGGAGAAGTAAGGCCACAGCTGTTCCGTGGAGTTCCGTAGAGCCACACCTTGCGGTTCGGCGGCGAGCTCTCGGCGCGAAACTGAAAGTCCCATTCTGAAGTGCCATTATACGGGACAGAGTGGCGGGGTCCTCGGGTCGCTAGTGCTCGCCTTTTAGCCCAGCGCCGCTGTTCGCCGGGCGTAAAAGGCTGTGACTTTGGGGCAGTCAGGCGCTGGTTCAGGCTTGACTTGGTGCTCCTCGACGAGCCACACTCCGGGTTTTGGCCATGAAGATGGAAGCGGCAATAAAGACCAGTCCCGCCGGGTGTGAGCGCGCGAAGACCCTTTCGCCCTTTCTGGTTACGGCCATGCTGGAATTTGAGGCATCGCTGCAGTTATTGGCCGAGCGGGCCTGCTTTTTGACCGCGGCAAGAG
>JAFAPG010000073.1 GCA_019247235.1 Acidobacteriota bacterium | reverse complement strand
GTACAAGGCGCTTGGGGAGTAATTCCCGCGCACCTAACCGAACTCTCCCCCCATCAGACCCGAGGATTGTTGCCCGGTCTTGCTTATCAGCTAGGAATTCTCATCGCCGCCCCAGTTAACAGTCTCGCCTTCGCCCTCCGCGCCAAGATTGGATATGCTCTGGCGCTGGCCAGTTTCGAGAGCGCAACCATTCTATTGCTAATAGTCGTTCTGGTTCTCGGGAGCGAGCGCAAGGGGCGAAGCTTCCTCGAAGATTCTTCTCCCTAGGTCCTTGTCCGCCGGCCACGGGCGCTGCTTACCAAGGTGATGAGTACGATTTTCGAGTTGTGAAAGAAGCTGATACAGTAAGTCCTTAATGGGTTGTTAGTTGGCAGTTGGAGGACCAGATGCGCATTGCCGTTGTCGGCTCCGGATATGTTGGTTTAGTGGCGGGTGCCTGCTTCGCCGACCTTGGCCACGAGGTGGTTTTAGTCGATAACGACCAGAAGAAGCTAGCCGCACTGAACGCCGGCGACGTTCCCATCCACGAGAATTTTCTCCCCGAACTGCTAGCGCGTCATCGTGGTTCGCGCCTCCGCTTTTCCGACGACCTGCAGCACGCTGTTCATGCCAGCTCGGCAATTTTCATCGCTGTAGGTACGCCTCCCACCGAGCAGGGAGAAGCCGATCTGTCCTATGTGGAATCGGTCGCGCGGGGTATTGCCGGCGCGGTCGACTCCTACAAAGTCGTGGTGGAAAAGAGCACGGTGCCGGTATACACCTGCGACTGGGTGCGACGAATTATCTTGCGTAATGGAGCTCAAGCCGACAACTTCGATGTAGCTTCCAATCCCGAGTTTCTTCGCGAGGGCACAGGAGTGACGGACTTTCTTTACCCCGATCGCATTGTGATTGGCGCCGACAGCGAACGCTGCGCAGCCGTGCTGCGCGAGGTGTATGCACCCATGGCCGATGGCACCTACTACGCGGGGCCGGAGTCCATTCCCCGCCCCGATCGTGCTCAGCTGCCTCCGCCGCTTATCACTACTAGCGCCAAAAGCGCCGAATTGATCAAGCACGCGTCCAACGCTTTCCTGGCCATGAAGATTTCTTTCATCAACGCCGTGGCCTCGATTTGCGAAAGTGTGGGAGCCAACGTGCAACAGGTTTGTCAAGGAATCGGCACGGACTCGCGCATCGGACGACGATTTCTCAATCCCGGAATTGGCTACGGAGGATCGTGCTTCCCCAAGGACCTGATGGCTTTTCGGGCGGTAGCCCGGGAATGCGGATACGACTTCCGTCTGCTCGATGAGGTGATCAGCATCAACGAGAATCAACGTCAGCGCTTTATTCGTAAGGTGCGCAGTGCACTGTGGACGCTTCGGGGCAAGAAGCTGGGAGTGTTAGGACTAGCATTTAAGGGAGGTACGGACGATATCCGTGAGTCCCCGGCCATCGAATTGGTGCAGTTGCTTCTGCAAGAGGGTTGTCGGATCTGCGCCTACGATCCCGCCGCCCATTCGCGGGCCGGCGAGGTCCTAGGCTCTAGTGTTCAGCTGGTCGAAAACGCCTATGCCGCGGCCCGCGGGGCTGACGCCCTGCTGATCCTGACGGAATGGGAAGAATTCACTAGCTTGGATTTGACACGTCTACGCTCGGAACTGAGATATCCCATCGTGGTCGACGGCCGAAACCTTTTTGACCCAGACGTAATGGCCGCCAATGGCTTCACCTACTACAGCGTGGGCCGGCCAGCGGTGACTCCAGAACCCCTCGCCCCGGCCGCGTTTGCTCCCGCGGACCAAAAGAATGGCAGACTATGAAAGCGCGCGCGTTGGTAACCGGAGGCGCGGGTTTCCTCGGCTCTCATTTGTGTGACGCACTTTTGGCTGAAGGTTACGCCCTGGTCGTCGTTGATAATCTCCTTACTGGGCGGATGTCCAATATCGAGCACCTCCGGCGTGAAGGCAATTTTGAATTTCTGCAACTAGATATCAATCGCCACTTTGACTGCGGACCAGTAAATTATGTCTTTCACTTCGCCTCACCTGCTAGTCCGGTCGATTACATGATGCATGGAATTGAGACCCTTAAAGTCGGCTCTTTAGGAACGTTCAACGTGCTTGACATTGCTCACAAGTACCGAGCCAAGTTTCTCGTAGCGTCGACCTCCGAGTGTTACGGTGATCCCCTCGAACACCCCCAAAAAGAAAGCTATTGGGGACACGTCAATTCCATCGGTCCCCGTTCGGTCTATGACGAGGCTAAACGCTTCACCGAAGCTCTTACCATGGCCTATCACCGCTACTATAGTGTGGATACGCGTATGGTCCGCATTTTCAACACCTACGGACCACGCATGCAACTGAACGATGGTCGGGTGATACCAAATTTCATGAAGCAGGCGCTACGGGGGGAAGAATTGACTGTTTATGGTGAGGGTAAGCAAACGCGCAGTTTCTGCTATGTTAGCGACGAAATTGAGGGCATCCTTCGTTTGGCGCGATCGGATGAGCACTTTCCCGTAAATATTGGTAACCCCGACGAGTTCACCATCCTTGAATGTGCCCAACGCGTGATCGAAGTGACCGGATCAAAGAGTGGGATTCGCTATAGCAAGCTCCCGCAGGATGACCCCAAACAACGCCGACCTGATATCACGAAAGCCCGAACTTTACTGCAATGGACGCCGAAAATCCCTCTCAACCAAGGACTTCGCATGTCACTTGACTACTTTCGTGAGGCGGTTGCTATGGAGACTACGACCCGAGCGTAAGGCAGCAGGGTCCTGCCCTTCCTTGCGTTGCCTCTCTAAGCCCGAGCATCATGCGTCTCGCACTAAGTCTTGGTTGCGCGTCGCGGAGGCCAGATGGCAAAAATTCGCGCGCTGTTTTGGGATGTGGGAGGGGTTCTCCTCACCAACGCTTGGGATCATGACGAGCGCAACCAGGCCAGCGAACACTTCTTGATCGACAAATCTGGTTTTGAAGGGCGCCACAAGGAAGTCGTGCCCCTGTTTGAGGAGGGCCGCGTCAGCCTCGACGATTATCTCGAGCGAACTGTTTTTTATCAGCCCCGCAGCTTCTCGCGGGAGGAATTCAAGCAATATATGTTTTCCCTCACCCGCCCGAAACCTCCGGTTCTTGACTTGGCTCGCCATCTCTACAGCAAGCATTTTATGGCCACCATCAACAATGAATCGCGGGAGCTGAATCAGTATCGCATGGAGAATTTTGGCTTAATTGATTGTTTTCACCTATTCGTGACCTCCTGTTTTGTGGGTATTCGCAAGCCCGACGAACGTATCTTTCGCTTGGCTCTTGATCTCACTCAGCAGCTCCCTGAAGAGTGCTGTTTCATCGATGATCGCGTGGTAAATACCGAGAGCGCAGCCAAAGTAGGCCTGGCGACTATTCTCATGAAGGATGCGCAGCAACTGCGGCGCGACTTAGAGACGTTGGGAGTAGAATTCTGAAACTCGCGGCGAACCTATGTTTAGC
>JAFAPG010000035.1 GCA_019247235.1 Acidobacteriota bacterium | reverse complement strand
CAAAGAATGCCCCGCCATCGACCCAGTAGGTGCCATCGGAAACTGCGGTCAGTTCGAAGTCGCCAATCGATAGCCGTTGCATAAATGTTTTCCTGCGTTCTATGGCTCTCGCTTGATTCTAAGTGCAGGCCGCAAACGACGCATGGGAGACGCCAGCCGAAAGTCGGAATGGCGCTGGGCAGATCAGCCTGGGGCTGCGCCAAACGCATGTTAGAATACGAGCAGTCACTCTTCCGATGTCCCCTGAAATCGAGCACCTGATCAGTCTGGAAGGAACCGAACGAGAGATCCAGCGCTTAAAGCTGGAGATTGCCGAGCTCCCCAAGAAAGTCACCTCTATCGAGCAGAAGCTGGCCGGCACCCGTACGCGGCTCGAACAAGCGCGAGCGGCGCTAAAGTCCGACGAGGCTTCGCGACGCAAATATGAGACTGCCATTCAGGATTTACGGCAGAAGATCTCGAAGTATCGTGATCAGTCGCTTGAGGTCAAGACCAACGAGCAATATAAGGCTCTGCTGCATGAGATTCAGTTTGCCGAGAAAGAAATCACCGCTCACGAAGACAAAATTCTCGAGTTCATGGTGAACGCCGAGACACGGGAAGAGCAGATGAAAGCCGCCGAACGAGAGCTCAAACAAGAGACCGCGGAGATTGAGCAGGAGAAAGCGGCGGCTCGGGAGCGAACCGCGCAGGATGAAAAGGAGTTGGCGGAATGGAGAGAAAAACGGGATCGCTCGCGGGCCGCGATCGAGCCCGACCTGTTACGGCACTATGATCGCGTGCTCAAGTTCCGCGGCTCGGGACTGGCCGAGGTTCGGGATCAAAAATGCACCGGCTGCTCGGTAGTGCTCCGTCCCCAGACCCATAACGACGTGCGCGGTGGCAAGATGGTGTACTGCGATTCCTGTCAGCGCATCCTCTATTTCGATACTTCCAAGGAAGCGCCCCCGACGCAACCGGCAGAGAAAACACCCCGGCGACGACCCCGTCCTAAGCTTGATGCTAGCCAGGCCTGGTACTACCGCGAGGATTATGCTGACCAGGGCGAGGTTTTTCTCAGCTTTTCTAACCATGAGGGCAGCGCGCAAAGACGCGTCTATGATGCCGCCACCGGCCGGCGATTAGGGGAGGTCGTCATTCGCGAAGGCGGATATCGCCAGGCTTTTCCCGAAGATCTCGATCCCAGCATCCGGCTCAACGGTAGTTGGAGCGCAGCCGACCAGGATGAATGGAGTGACGAGTTGCCCAGCGCCGTTCTCGACCTGCTGCACCGCGATCTGGATCTGGCGCGAGCTGAGTTGGCCGAACCCGGCGCGAAACAATCCCTGCCGGCCTCACCCAGTTTGGCCAGTTAAGGCCGACTTCGCTAATCATCTTCGACGATTGGTTCTCTCAACCCCTGCTAAGCGGGTTGAGCTGTCTTGATTCACGAGTTTTGCGTGCTTGGTCAGACTGGTCCTCTAGCTCAGAGTAAGATTCGATCATGTCCGGTCGAGAGCTTATCCCACGGGTCACGATTTCTGCTCGCGCCACGGAGCGGATTCGTGCTGGCCATGTCTGGGTGTACCGCTCCGATGTGGTCCGCGCGCGCGATGTTTACCCTGGCGCTCTGGTGCGGGTTGAGCGCAGTTCGGAGGGCAACGAGCGCAGTCCCGAGTCCAGACGCTTTCTCGGCTCGGCCTTTTACAGCGCTTCTTCTCAAATCTCGCTGCGAATGCTCGCCCCTCATCCGGTCGAAGACCTATCCGGTCTGCTGCGGAAGCGGATTGAGTCGGCGGTTGCCTATCGCCAGCGTTTCGTCGCCGAGACGAATGCCTATCGGGTCATCTTCAGTGAAGCCGACGGCCTTCCTGGATGGGTGGTCGATCGTTACAACGACATGCTTTCCTTCGAGGTGCTGACCCAAGCGGCCGATCGTGGGGATCTTCGCGAGCTGCTCGTCGGCGAACTTGCGCGGGCCTATCAACCCGCCTCAATCGTTGAGAGAGTCGATCGAAGGGTGCGCCGGCTGGAGCAGCTGTCGGAAAAACCCGAGGGCCCGGTCGTTGGAGCGAAGACCAGCACGGAAATTCAGATGAATGGGGTGCGTTTCCTGATCGAGGCCCTGGGAGGTCAAAAGACTGGGGCATTTCTTGATCAGCGGGAGAACTATGCTGCCGCAGCTCAATATGCCCGAGGGGAGGCGCTCGATGTCTTCTGTTACCAGGGGGGCTTCTCTCTTCACCTGGCCGGCGGGTGCGACAAGGTGACCGGCGTCGATAGCTCCCGCCCCGCGCTCGAAATGGCTGAGCGCAATGCCGCCCTCAACGGCAGAGAGATTGACTGGATCGAAGCTAACGCCTTCGACCTGCTACGCGACTACTCCGACGCTGGCCGAAGGTATGACTTGATCGTCCTCGACCCTCCGGCCTTCGCCCGCTCCCGAGCCAGCTTAGAAAGCGCACTGGCGGGTTATAAGGAGTTGAATCTCAGGGCGCTTAAGATGCTCACGCCCGGTGGAATCCTGGTGACTTGTTCTTGCTCGTACCATGTCCGCAGCTCTGAGTTCCTGGAGGTGATTTCCGCCGCCGCCCAGGACGCGCACCGGACCGTGCGAGTTTTAGAGACCCGCGGTCAGGCCAGAGACCACCCATCGGTTTTGGGTATTCCAGAGACCCATTACCTCAAGTGCGTGATAGCTCATGTAAATTTAAGCAAATAAACAAAATATTTGTACTTGACAATAACACACTAAGATTTTATTATGGTTTTGCGCTAACGAAAGCTTATTGGGCGCGATTCATCAATTTAGTTTATTTCAGGAGGATCTCTTATGACCGTGATTGCCCGCTGGGACCCTTTCCGCGAGTTCACCACGTTGCAGGACCGGATGAACCGACTATTCCGCGACTCCTTTAGTGAGGGGCGGGACGAAGCCTTAACCACCGCAAGTTTTGCGCCACCGGTCGATGTCTACGAGGACGAGCATTCGGTGACGTTGAAGATTGAAGTCCCGGGCATTGAGGAGAAAGATATCGATATCCGGGTGGAGAACAGCACCTTGACGGTGCATGGCGAGAGAAAGTTTGAAAAAGAAGAAAAGGAAGAGAACTTCCGCCGAGTCGAGCGGCACTATGGCAGTTTCACCCGTTCGTTTACGCTGCCGACTACCGTCGATGCCGAGAACATCGACGCCAACTATGACAAGGGCGTACTGAAGATCCGGTTGGCGAAGAAGGCCGAAGCCAAGCCGAAACAGATCAAGATCAAAGTTGGCAAGGCGCTCGAAGGCAAAGAGGGAAAGAGCACCGGCCAGGCTGCCTAA
>JAFAPG010000034.1 GCA_019247235.1 Acidobacteriota bacterium | reverse complement strand
AGAATTCGATAGATATAAGACCCTCCGGCACACAGAGTGTCCACCTTGCGCTGATCTACATCAAAACCGGTGACCTTGAATTTCTGCTCGCTAAAAAGCAGACTGAGGGGCAGGCCCACATAACCGAGACCAATGATGCCAACACGAAGCTCGCGCGATTGAACTCTCGTCAGAAATGTTTCACTTGCAACGGCAGGAGGTTTTGCAACGGACATTTGGGAGTCACACCCCTCAAATTAGAGGTCTAGAATCGCACAACCGTGTTCATTGAACAAGAAGGCGAAATTGGGAGTGCCGCGTATGGACTGGACCTACAACCAGCGGCATGCTCTCGTCATTGATCACGCGACGCAGATCGTAATCTACGGTGGCTTGGCCTCAATAGCAAGCGAGCAGCGCTCGATAGCATTCTGGATTTGAGACCGGCTTACCGAGTTCCGAACTGGTAACTGATGCCGAAGCCTATGCGCAGAAAGTCCGCCGCGTTGTAGAAGGTCCCGTGGGGCTGGAAGTAGTCTACCTGCAGTGCGCGAACGGCGATGCGCTCGGACAGCGGAAAGTCAAGGCCGCCGCCGGTAGCCAAGGTGAAACCAGTGGTTGACGCGGCCCCTTCTTTGGTGTGCGAGATTCCGAACAGACCGCGGACGAACGGCTGGAAGCGATAAACGTGAAATGCCAATTGTGGGCCAGCGAGGAACGAGGTAAACGACACCTTATTTCGGGAATAGCGGCCGACCTCTGCCGTGGCCTGCGCGAAAGAAAAGATGTTAGCCGAACCTGAGGCGGTCCAACCATTCAGAGTCGAGTCGGCCAGACCATAGCTTCCGTCCGTCAGCATATGCGAAAACGTTCCAGCTAACTCATACGGATGATACGCGGTCCAGCCCCGCGCCGTCGGGGACTGCGCCATGGCGTGCTGGGCAACAAAGCTGAGAGCAATGACCAAAATCAAACTGCGGACAAGACACGACACTCCACGCTCCTGTGCGCAATGCCGCACCTGATTGCGATGAGAGCTGCTCGAAAGACGATGCCTCGCAAGCAAGATTCTCAATGGCAGATGTCACGTTGAGCGTCTAATGACAGCTCAGAGGCTTAAACGGTCTTTAACCAAACCGGGCCTGGATTTTGCGTCATTGTCAGTTAATGTGCAGCTCTGGTAACACCCTGGTGCCAAGTTTCATCTCAGTTGTGTTGGCCCTCGGCAACTCAAGGAGCTCGGTCATGCGCATCGTGAACAGGTTACCAAGAGTCTTTTCCATGCTGATGCAGTGGTGGCAGCTTTTGATAGGGGAACTCCTCTCATTCACCCAACCGAGCACCGACTTCAGAAGAAATCCTAACTAGCGGCGGCGTAAGCCGCCAACATCCCTCGTTCACGCACATTGCGTGAATACGGGCTGCACCGGTTTTGCAGCATGCCAGGGACCCAAACGCCCAGGGCACCATTGACGGACTGATGTACGCGGCTCCCCAGAATGGGAAATTCGGAATTGCGTGAGCGGATCTGAAGATATCACCGGCAACTCTTAGAGCCGGAACAGGAATTAGTTGGATTGGCTGGAAGCTCCCAATCAGACACACTAAACAATCAGTCTTCTTCTCGCCAATCTTTTGGCGGTAGCGAAATGCCCCAAATATTTTGTGGTTTATCGAGTCCGACACCAAACTCGAAGGGGCGTTCCCGGCTGGCAAATACAACCCGCGCACTGGCGGACTTGCCTGTTAGTTCAACTTGGACGACGACCTTGGCACCCAGCTCCAACCCACGAGACGTTTTTAGCAATGCGCCATGCAGGTTAACTACAACCGTTTCACCCTCGCATACCAGACCTGTAGATAGAACCACAATGCGAACCCGAATTGGGACGCGAGTACTTCGGCGAGACTCTCTGCGCTCGACGGTTGCATCGGTCACAATTCGATCTCGTCGCACGCCAGAGCACAACCCACCCAATCCAGCTGCGGCGGATTCTTCTCGGCCGGTGCGAACAGTTCGTCTCTTCCAAGCTTGTCCGGATTGTTCACAAGAAGCCAGTACTTTTGGATTTCTCTGAACCGATCAGGAGGGTTCGTCGGAGTTTCTCATACTAACTCGTTTTGGTGTTTGCCGGAACTGCAAGTTCGCTCGGGACAGGCGATCGTGTCCGGTGCTTCGGCTGGCGGGAAGTGTCTGCTCATTTCGAAGCAGGACTACGGCAGGTCTGTGCTGTTGAAGTTTGCTTTGATATCGCCGCCGCCGAACGGCGACTCTCGTCGATCCCGTCGTCTCTCTTGTAGACAGAATTCCAAGCTAGTCACGATTTGGGCATCTCCAACGTAACTTGAAACCCCTGACACCGCGATGAAAGATCCGCTATCGGACTACCATTTCCGCAACGGGATTCGAGCCGGTTTGATGACTGTCCATGAGCACTCCCTGAAATCTCAGCGTCGGATCTGGGGCACCCTGGTTTATATACTTGGCGAGATAGCTGCCATCAGATTGAAATTTGCCTTCGAGTTCAATCATCTGGCCTGCGGTCAGACTGCTGAACTGGCCAACCGCAGGATCGAATGCTGTGCTGGAGTCGACTTTAACGTGAACGGTGTCACCGAGAGACACAACCTGTACGTCCATGCTGCTGGTTGCGGCCTGTATGGCGGCGACTTTGACGAGCACCATGCTCAGCTCGTTGGGACCTGTAGAACTTGCTAGGGCTGACTTCAGGACAGGAGTAATCAGGTAATTGCCGTTAGCGTCGATGGTCACGGAGTTCTTGAGGT
>JAFAPG010000922.1 GCA_019247235.1 Acidobacteriota bacterium | reverse complement strand
AAATTAGGCTGGCGACGGGTGTTCATCGCCCTCGGTCTGCTCAGCCTGCCCTGGCTTCCCGCCTGGATCAAGTGGATGCCTCGGACCGGGAATGCCGTCGGGCGGGCTGATCAACGGGGGCCCGGTTTTCAGGACATCTTGAGCCAGCGATCCTTTTGGGGAACTTGCGTCGGCCACTTTGCTGCAAACTATCTCTTCTATTTCATGATCACCTGGCTGCCATCGTATTTGGTGCGCGAGCGGCATCTTCCTATGGTGGCCATGACCCGCATCGCTGGTCTGTACTATGCCGTCGATGCTGTCTCGGCCGTGTTATCGGGCTGGTTGCAAGACAGTTTCATTGCCAAGCAGTACCCTCCGACACTGGTGCGGAAAGCCGCCATGGGCATTGGATTCTCGCTCGCCGCCTTAGCCGTTGTCGCCTGCGTTACCACGGATACCAGCTATTTGCCCTGGCTATTAGCAGCGGGCGCCGGTTGTGGTTTCACCGGCCCGGGTCTGTATACATTTCCCCAAACCTTGGCCGGTGCCGGTGCCGTAGGCAAGTGGTATGGCTGGCAAAACGGTTTTGCCAACCTTGCCGGCGTACTCGGTCCGTCACTGACGGGCCTTGTCCTTGAGCGCACCCATAACTTCCTGGCGCCGTTTGCTATTACGGCAGCGATTTCAGTGATGGGTGGCTTGTCCTGGGTGTTGATGGTAGGACGGGTGGAACAAGTCAAATGGCCTCGATCCCGCGAATTCGGGGCTCAGCCTGCCGGCGCCTAGAAGGGGTAACCTCAAGGAACGAAACTTCAAGGAGCAAGGCGGCAGATTCGAGCGGCACGTTTCCCTAAAGGTTGTAGAATTAGTTTCATCGAGGACGCGCTCGGACCGGCCGCAGAACGCACCGTGGAGGTCCGCTCGCGGCTTCATTGGCCAAAGAGTTGCCTATGTCAGAGAACAATGGAAATCCCGTGAGCCTGCGCCTTAAGACCGGCCTGGCGGAAATGCTTAAAGGTGGCGTGATCATGGACGTGACCACCGCCGAACAGGCCGTGGTCGCGGAAAAGGCCGGAGCCGCTGCGGTCATGGCCTTGGAACGTGTGCCCGCGCAGATTCGCGCCGAGGGTGGGGTGGCGAGAATGGCGTCGCCCAAAAAGATTCACGAGATCATGGATGCGGTTTCTATTCCGGTGATGGCTAAATGCCGCATCGGACATTTCGTCGAGGCGCAGATCCTCGAGGAGTTAGGCGTCGACTACATTGACGAATCCGAAGTCCTTACTCCGGCCGATGAATCCCACCACGTCGATAAACATGCCTTCAAAGTTCCCTTCGTTTGTGGGGCTCGCAATCTCGGGGAAGCCTTACGGCGGATCGCCGAAGGAGCAGCCATGATCCGAACCAAAGGTGAGGCCGGTACCGGCGACGTTGTCCACGCGGTTAAGCATATGCGCCAGATCGTGCAGGAGATGAAGATTCTTACCGTGCTCAGCGAGGAAGAACTCTACGCTAAGGCAAAGGAGTTAGCTGCGCCTTTTGAGTTGGTGAAACTGGTGGCACAAGATGGCAAGCTGCCAGTACCAAACTTTTCTGCCGGCGGTATCGCGACCCCAGCCGACGCTTCTCTAGTCATGCAATTGGGGGCGGAGGCAGTGTTTGTTGGCTCCGGCATCTTCATGAAAGATTCGCTCAACTTCGTGTCCGCCGACGAGGCCGAACGCCGCGCCCGTGCCATTGTACGTGCCACCACACACTACAACGACGCCAAAGTGCTACTCGAGGTTAGCGAGGATGTTCCGAGCTCGATGAAGGGATTAGCGGTTTCGGCCCTCGAGGAGTCCCATCTACTCCAAACTCGCGGCTGGTAACTCTCGCACCCGAGGACCCTCAGCAAGGAAGTACCTACGTTCTTGTCAGAGTCAGCAGCTCGACAACGACGGGGCGGGTAAAAAACCGTTGCTCTCGAGGTTTCTCAACCGGATTGGATGGTCGCGCGTGGGTTTCAGCTTCCACTGGAAGCGATCGCATTTTGCCATGCTTCTGGATTTCAAGGGTGCAAAATCGTTTCGCAGCAGAACCCGATTACTTCCTCTTTCGGCAGTCACTGGCGGTTCGGAATCTCGCGCGAAACCCTCTAGTTGCGTAGGGCAGAACGTTGCCAAGGCAGGGGAGGCTTACAATAAAAGGCTAGCGAAGGCTTGATCTAGCCTGTATTTAGCGGCAGCTTCAATCCACGTCATGAGGATCGGAGTTTTAGCTCTGCAGGGAGATTTCGACGCTCACCGGAAGCGGTTGGAGGAGCTCGGGTCGACCGTGATGTTGATTAAAAAACCTGAACAGCTGAATAACATCGAGGGACTGGTCATCCCCGGCGGAGAATCGAGCACTTTCCTGAAACTATTGGGGGAAGAAGGGCTGGCGAAGCTCAAGGAATTTGTGCAGCTAAAACCAACCCTGGGGACCTGTGCTGGCGCCATACTGCTCGCGAAGGAAGTAGAGAATCCCAAGCAAATGGGCCTCGGGGCCATCGATATGGCAATTCGCCGCAACGCTTTCGGTCGCCAGATCGATAGCTCCATTCGCCAGGGTTTGTTTCAGGGCTCCCCGATCGAGATGGTCTTTATTCGCGCTCCCCAGATCGCCCGCCTCGGGCCCACAGTCGAAGTCCTGGCAACCGAAGGAGATGATCCGGTTTTCGTTCGCCAGGGGAAAGCCATGGCGGCAACCTTCCATCCCGAGTTAACCCGAGACTTTCGCATCCACCAGGAATTCCTAAAACTCCTAAGTAACGGGAACTGACACCAGAAGCTCGCCCTAAGCTTCCCTTGGGGCAAAGCGGCGGGGAAAAATTTCCCCTGCGAAAACGTTGACAAAAATATTATGTAACTGTATGGTTACATAATATGCGTGACCACTCGGTTACACGTCTTCCTTCCCGGCCGCCGCGCTCTCTTACCCTGGCCAACTCTATGCGCGATGCAGCCTTCAGTGCCTTGGCCGATCCTACGCGCCGGGCGGTACTAGATCTTTTGCGAGGAGGCGTGCGTCCGTCGGGGGACATTGCACGCCAGTTTCCTGTTTCCCGCCCGGCGATTTCGAAACACTTGAGAATTTTGCGGCGTGCCCATCTGGTAGAGGAGCGCAGGCAGGGTCGTCACCGTTTGTATCGGCTGAATCCGGAGCCGCTCAAATCCGTGGATTCCTGGCTTGAACATTATCGCAATTTCTGGACGGCGAGTTTAAGCAATTTGAAGTCGTTCGTGGAAGATGAGTATGCCAAGGAAATGTTGTCTAAGCCTGAATCAAAGGAGAAATAAATCGATGAGAATGAAGCTAGTTACCATTGTCGCCGGTGTGATTCTGAGCGGAGTATCGACGCTTGCGCAGTCAGATGCCGAGAAAACTTTTAACACCATAAAATCGCTGGCGGGGGTTTGGGAAGGGAAAAACAGCATGGGCGACGCGGTACGGGTAGCGAATCGCATAACCGCTGGCGGGTCGGCCCTGGTGAGTGAAATCCAAAGTGACATGAAGGGGCGGAGCGAGGATATGATCAGCATGGTTCATATGGACGGCAACCGCCTTTTGCTGACCCATTATTGCGCCGCTGGAAATCAGCCTCGCCTAGTCGCATCCACTTCGCCCGATGGGAAAACCATAATCTTCGATTTTCTGGACGCCACGAATCTCGCAAATTCCGATACCGGTCACATGCAGCGTGTGATTTTCACCATCCGTGACGCTACCCATCACAGCGAGGACTGGTATTTTCGGGATCATGGTAAGGAGATCGTCGAGAAATTCGATCTTGCACGGAAAGGCTAGAAAGCTGGCGAATGCCAGGAACAAACAGCAGCAAGCGCGGCGATCCTATACCGTGCGGATCCCGAAGTCTTGATTGAAAGGAGAGCATTTGTGTCCAATTCGTTTTGTCACGTTGAACTGAATACCACCGATGTGAAAAAGGCCAAGGAGTTCTACTCGAAACTCTTCGATTGGAAGTTGGAAGACATGCCGGATGGCTCTTATACCATGATTCGCGTGGGCGAAGGGACGGGCGGAGGAATGATGAAGCATCCCGTGCCCGGGGCGCCTTCGTTTTGGCTCGCCTATGTACACGTCGACGACATCCAGGCGGCTACCCAGAAGGCAACGTCATTGGGCGCGAGAGTCATGACGGGGGTTACGGAAATTCCCGGCTACGGCTCTTTCAGCGTGCTTGTCGACCCGACGG
>JAFAPG010000180.1 GCA_019247235.1 Acidobacteriota bacterium | reverse complement strand
TTTTCTTGCATCTTCATAACTGCAATCAAGTTTGCCGGAGGCGCAGTATGAGACTACGCAAAGAAACAATGTTGTGGAACATTCTTCTGGGAACAGGCGTTTACTTGCTCGACTCGCTGCGGGATAGGCTCAGCGAAGGCATTGGAGACTTCAGTAATCGAGCACGCGACACCTACGGCGAGGCCTCGCGGCGGGTCACTCGAGCTTCCGATGTGATCCGTGGTGAAGACCACAGTGGCATAAACTCGGTGGCCGCACTGCTGATCGGCGTCGGCGTCGGGGTAGGCGTAGGCATGCTGTTGGCTCCGGCCAGCGGCGAAGAGACCCGCAGCACTATATCTAACAAAGTGCAAGAGTTTGGCGATCGGATGCGCGACAAGTTCTCGAGCGAGCACCCCTCGGCCAGCGGTACGTACGGTACATAGCCCGAACAAGAGCAGTTCGGAATTTGCTACTTCTCTGATTCAAGCGCCGCTGGGTACCTGCCGCTGTACTGCAGACGCCGGTGTGCCCAACACCCGATCGTGCACCATTGCAGGACCAGGAAGAGGGGGTGAGCAACCCCCTTTTCCTTTTGACTTCTGCTTTGAGCATTGGCTTCCGCTCGCATGGCGAGGGGTAAAGACCGCTCGGGGTGGGTCGCCAGAAAATTGTGAGCCGCAGCCGTTCCGTGGTACATCTCTAGATGCTTGAACTTGGCTGGCTTGAGCCCGGTAACTGTCCTACTCTTATTTTTGGCGGCTTCGCTCGGCGGGGCGATGAATGCAGTGGCTGGCGGCGGTAGCTTTATCGCCTTCCCCACGCTGCTATTCACCGGAGTGCCTGCGGTCTCGGCCAACGCCACCAATACCGTCGCTCTGTGGACCGGTTTGGCGTTTAGCGGAAGCGCATTCCGGCGTCACCTGAACGCCCAAAGGAAAATTCTGGTTTCTCTCGTCGCCGTCAGTCTGGTCGGCGGGATTCTGGGCGCGGTTCTACTGCTGCGCACTCCGGCCCACACTTTCCTGCGTATCCTGCCCTGGCTGATGCTCGCAGCCACGCTGCTGTTTATCTTTGGCCGCAAGCTCTCCGGCCGCAACCGCTCGCTCTCAGAGAAAACCAGTACCCAATCTATTGTCCTAGCCTCCTGCTTTGAACTGTTGGTAGGCATTTATGGTGGCTATTTCGGAGGCGGCATGGGCATTGTCATTCTGGCCATGCTGGCGGCATTGGGCATGGCGGATATTCACGAGATGAATGCGCTGAAGACCGTCCTCAGCAGCTCGATCAACGGGGTTGCGGTGGTGGTATTCATCCTCTCGCGGGCAGTTTATTGGCGCGAAGCCTTGATCATGATTGTGGGCGCGGCCTTGGGTGGATACTTCGGCGCCCGCTTCTCCTTGCGGCTCGATCAGCGGTGGATACGCGGCTTTGTCATCGTTCTAGCATCGCTGATGACTACCTATTTCTTCCTGCGCGGCTACCTATTAGCCTCATAACGGGAGTCTGCGCTGGGCTGGTCACCTATGTAACCTGTGAATATCTTTGGCGCGAATGGCTCCCGGCCGTAACTCATTCGTCCGCAGCCATTTCAGCCAGAGAATCCGGCAGCTTTTTCGCCCTAGCAGCACTCCCCAAGCGGCATTCCCGTTCAAAAGGGCGCTCGCTTAGTACTTAGGTACCCTTTTCCCGGGTTTAATTTTCCTCTAATAGTCGCAACGGACGATGAACTTCCGAATGCGTTGACTGGGCCAACTGGGTTCTCCATAGCGAAGTACCTAGTCGAGGGGGAGGTAAAGGATGAACAAGGCAATCCGCTCGAGGGCGCGGCGCCGCATATCGGCAAAGAGGTAGCTTATAGCGACAGTTCCGGGCACTTTCAGGTGCGTTTTCGGAAACGTGGATCTTATCCGCTTAGGCTTGTACCCGAGGAGTTCATCAGCAATGGATGGTTCGGCATCGTCAGAGCTGAGCCCGAGAAGCTAGCCTCCCAGCTCAAAATCGTTGTGCGCCAGGTCCCTCGCTCTTCCGCTCAGCGCACCACGAGCGATCGTTAAAGCTACTGCCTCTGCCTTGTCTTGGCATTGGTGTGCGCAGAGTTTCTAGTACCGTTGGGTGAGGAGGTGTGTCTTTCCGAGGACACTTGTCAGTCACAAAACACATCCTGTGCATCTCTAAGGTTAGCCTGAAATCATGCAAAAGCGCAGCCGTCGCGCAGTGGGCTTTCACATGCTAGGAGATCCAATGGAGACCTTAGCAAGTGAAGATAGGGATAGCGTTCTGTCAAACGAAGATATGGCGTGCGTTTTGCCTTTGCGCGCTCTCGATCCCACTGTCTGCCCAAACCCGTCTGAAAACCTTTACCAGCCGGGACGGCTCTTTCCAGTTCAAGTATTCTCCCATGCTTGTCCACTGCAAACTCGAAGAACCCCGAGAAGGTTCTCTGGGTGATTGGGTGCCTGCCGATTCTTGCTCAAGCCAGGGCGGCCTTTGCGATGACGTAGGCAGCTCGGACAGTACAACCCTGGTGTGTTTGGGCTATCCCCGCGATAGGTTCAAAGAGAAACCCACGTTCTCCGGCGCGGCATTTTTCCTAGCCGAACTTCCCGCAGTCACGACTCGCAGGACTTGCCTAAAAGGATCCGAGAACTGGGTGATCGAGTCGGTGCGAAACGTTAGGATTGACTCCCGCCCGGCAAAGCTGTTTCAGGTGGGCGATGCTTGGATGAGCCATCGTGAAATCGGGGAGATTTACCGGGTATTTCAAGGTGGCAAATGCTACGAGCTAGGGATGCAGCAAGTAACCACGACTTCAGGAGCTTATGATCCTGGCACAATCAAGGCGTTCACCCGACGAGATTTAGCCAAGGTATGGCACAACTTGAGATACGGCCTAGACTCCTTTAAGTTTCTAAAGTAGCGTCTCCGCAATTGCTTGCTCGCGGCTTATCAATGGAGTTAGCTTTCCCGTCCGCTGAGAATTGCCGTCGCAGAACCTCAAGACGACGCGATTGGTAAGGCTCCGAATCTCCTAGGCATTCTGGTGAACGATTTCAATGGATTTTAATACTCTGCGGATTGTAACCGCTGCTCGGCAGAGCCGAGCACGGCACAAGGTTTTCGGGATTGACAGCTCACGGTTCGACCAATAGACTCCGGCCGACGTTACATGCTTCGCGGGGGCCACGCCGTTCCAGACTTGTTAAGTCATTCCCCGGCATTAGCCCGGTAACCGCGAGGTTGTGAAATTTAGAAAACAAGAGAGGATGCTTATGGCGAAGCTTACTTGCCGTTGGTCGGGCATTTATCGGAAGGCATGGGTTCTTGCCGGTCTACTACTGATTCTGCCGAATGGTGTCAGTTATGCCGAGGATGGAGCTTGCGCGGGACTGCCGTCGCAAGCGATGTTAAGGGCGGCGCTTCAGTCGGCGCGAGCACAGAACAATGGCGGCTTTAATTTGGATATGTGGGCGACGGTGGTGAATCGTGATGGTATGGTGTGCGCCGTCGCATTTACTGGAGCCAATCGCGGTTCGCAATGGCCAGGAAGTCGAGTCATTTCCGCCCAAAAGGCAAACACGGCCAATGCCTTCAGCCTTCCTCTGTTGGCCCTGTCGACCGCCGATCTGTACAGCGCCGTCAACCCGGGGGGAACGCTTTTTGGGCTGCAGGAGAGCAACCCGGTAAACACCGACGTAGCCTATCGCGGCGATGCGGCAAATTACGGAACCGCAAACGATCCCATGGTAGGCGGGAAGATT
>JAFAPG010000172.1 GCA_019247235.1 Acidobacteriota bacterium | reverse complement strand
CTGGTTACGCCGTGACTGGCGAGGAACCGCTCAAAATGCCTCAACCCCTGCTCATCTGCCCTCATCAGATCGATTCCGGCAGATCCATGAATGTGGATATCCACGAGACCGGGAGAAAACAGGCAATCGGAAAAGTCGACCAGCCGGGCACCGGATGGCACTTCCAATTCAGCTTGCGGTCCCAACCTGCTAATGACCCCCTCTTCAATGAGGACCACAGGCCTGTCGATTCTCTCAAGCGGCGTGTATAGTGCTTTCGCAGTTAGCGCAAGCATTCGGAAGAGCAGTATAACAATCGAGCGGTCGAAGGCCTGTCAGGCCAGAGGCACACCTCACAGCCCTGACCCGATCAGAGTCCGAGCCCAGTTCGCAGACGTGAGAAGATTAAGCGGACCGGCCGCTAACTGGGCGGGAGGTGAAATGTGAATCGCCGAGGCTTTGCTCGCAGCCTGGCTGGAACGCTGCTGTCTTCGGCTGCGCTCGCGGCCAACCAGGTCAGTGGCCATTCGGACGAAGTTACTCCGTTTCCGCTGTCGGTAATGCTTTGGACTGTTTTTCGCAGCTTACCTTTTGAAGTGCGCCTGGAAAAGGTGGCAGCCGCCGGATACAAGCATGTAGAGCTCGTCGGAGAATACCAACACTGGACGGCCGAGGATTTTGAACGAATCAACCGAAAGCGCGTAGAGCTGGGAATTTCCTTCGACTGCTCCGCCGGGCTGAAACATGGCGTGGGCAATCCTGCCGAGCGCGATGCCCTCCTAGAAGATCTCGCGCGAACGCTCCCCATTATGGAGAAAATCGGCTGCCCATCCATCATTCTCATGTCCGGAAATATTGTTCCCGGAATGAATGCCGAAACACAGCAGCAAAGCTGTGTCGACGGGCTTCGCGCGGCGGCGCACCTGGTCGAGGGCAAGACCATCGACGGACAGTCAGTTCGCCTGTTGCTCGAGAACATTGACCCGGAAGAAAATCCGAAATACTTCCTTACCTCGGTCAGCAGGGGCTTTGAAATCGTCAAGTCGGTCGAACATCCGCAAGTTCAATTTCTTTATGACTTCTTTCACGAACAAATTGCTGAAGGCAATCTCATCGAGAAGCTCGAGCGCAACATTCAACACGTGGGGCTGGTTCATATTGCCGATGTGCCTGGCCGACATGAGCCAGGAACAGGGGAAATCAATTACACAAATATCTTCCGCAAACTGGCGGAACTCAACTATCGCCACATAGCTGCCATGGAATTTTTGCCCTCCGGCGATCCTGTTTCGCAACTGCGCTCCGCACGAGAGATGGTAGCGCGCGCCGTAGCTGGTCGCGTCTAATACAGGCGCTCGGCTGTCTAGGCGCTTGCTGGCTGGGGAATAAACTTTGCCGCCGTGGTGGGTTCAGCGCCCAGTCACTACCTCGATGACCTCTGAGTCCGGTTCGGTCCAGGCCGGCTGCCCCTCATGGGTCAATTTCTGTGCTCTATCATTCCAGCGAAGATAGGTGATCTGGTGCTCGCCCTTTTCGTAGGCATAGGTCATCCCATCATCTTGATACAACGCGAATTGGGCATCGCCGCCGGGATAGACCCGAACCTTCAAAATTTTTTGCCTTTGCCTGGTGCTCTCAATCGGCACTCCCATAGGCAGGATCGATCCGGCTCGCACAAATAAGGGCAAGGTGTCGATGGCGGCCTCCACCTCGATGTTTTGGCCGCCAGCAATGCGTTGTTTGGTCCAATAATTGAACCAATCGGTGCCAGCGGGAAGATATACCTTGCGGCGAGTCGCGCCCTGTTTGGTCACAGGAGCTACAAGAAATGCAGGCCCGAACATGTACTCATCGCGCAAATCCGCTACCTGCGGATCTTCCGGGAAGTCCAAAAATAGGGCACGCATGTAGGGAGCGCCGCTCTGATAGGTTTGGTAGGCCAGCGAGTAGATGTATGGCATCAATTCGTACCGGAGTCGCAAATACTTTTCCAGAATCGGTTCGGCCTGTTTTCCGTAGGACCAGACCTCGTTAAATCGGCGACTGCCATGGGCGCGAAAAATGGGCAGAAAAGCGGCGTATTCGAACCATCGGGTGTAGAGCTCAGGATAATCGTCATAGGCTCCTACGTTCTCCCGCGCATCGGACGGGTCAATGAGAGGAGGATGGAGAGGAGAATGGTTCTTCGGCAGGTATTGCCAACCGCCGATATCTTGAGTCCAGTAAGCCATCCCCGAGGCAGTAAAATCCAGGCCCGTAGGAATCTGCCGCTCGAGAGTATCCCAGGTGGGAGAGATGTCGGACGACCAGAACATGGCTCCGTTCCGTTGGGCGCCTAAGTAGGAGTCGCGCGAGAGAATTAGCGCCCGATGACTCACATCGCGTCGAAAGCCGTCATAAATCGCGCCGGTGTGAAACAGAGGATAGACATTGAAGTAACGAGTACCGGGCCCTACGAAGAAGTAGCTGCCATTCGGGGGTAAGTCGGGTTCGGTCTCATCCGCCCAAATCGCGTCGAAACCTTTGCTGATGAAGTTATCGCGAATGACATTCCAAAACCAACGCCCTGCTTCAGGACTCGTGGTATCGATGTCGGATCCGGCACGATCGTACGGTAAGCCATCGCTGGGCGTGCCGTCGGCCAAATGCTCCAACCAGCCCTTCTGCCGCAAGAATTCATAGTATCGCGAGCCTTTGGTGAACCGTGGCCAAACGCTAATCATGGTCTGAAATCCCATATCGTGCAGTTGCTGATTCATGGCCTGAACATTGGGCCATTGGGCGGGAAGAAAATCCATTTCTCCCATTTTTGAAAAGTAGAACCAATCCACCACCAAGACGTCGGCGGGAAGATGGCGTTCACGATAGCCTTGAGCGACGGCCAGTAGCTCGTCCTGTGAAGCGTAGCGCTGCTTGCATTGTATATATCCGTAGGCGGCCTTCGGTAGCAAGGGAGTAGGTCCAGTTAATTGTCGGTAGCCAGCATAAATCTCATCGTAGTTCTTGCCGGCGATGAGGAAGAAAGACACACGATCGGCTACTTCGGAGGTCCAACGCGTCCGCTCGTTGAAGCCGGGCTCAATAACGGTTTTCGATGGGTTGTCCCAAATAATACCGTACCCATAATTGGTCACCATGAATGGCACGCACACGCTGGGCGCCGCCGTAGCCGTGTAGTCGTGCCAACATTGCACTCTCTGCCCGCGATGATCAAGGCGCCCTTCCTGATTCTGACCTAACCCGTAGTAATGTTCATCATCGGGCGATAGGAAGGTGGCGGAAACTACAGCAAAGGGATCATCCGAATCACGTCGGTCATTCAATAATGCGGCGGTACCGTCTTTATGATTGGGAACCGACATCGTCCAACCTGTCAGGCGCAGCAGCATCTTGCCGTTCACGGTCTGAAA
>JAFAPG010000884.1 GCA_019247235.1 Acidobacteriota bacterium | reverse complement strand
ACCACCGCGCGGTTTATTACAGTCGAATGCGCTGACGATTATTACGAATCGCTCGATATGGCAACCGCGATGCACCCTCAAACACTTCTCTGCTACGAGATGTACGACCGCCCATTGACCCGAGAGCATGGAGCTCCGTTGCGTCTGCAAATTCCAACTAAAATTGGCTATAAGCAGGCGAAGTATCTTACTGCCTTTAAAGTGACGCATCTGCTCGAGAAGGTCGGCTACTGGGAAGATCAGGGTTACTCGGAATTTTATGGACTTTAGCTGACGAGAGAATTGGACATGGCAACTCGGACACTGACCATCGAGAACAAAACCCGCGGGTCGGCGCGGGCGGTATACGAGCATCCCTTTGTCGTGCGGCTTTGCCATTGGCTAAACGCAGTGTCTCTATTCGTTCTGGTAGGCAGTGGGCTGCAAATATTCCGAGCGTTTCCGAGCTTTGGACCAAAGATTCCGCAGAAAACTCTCGTCAATTGGCCCCGGTCCCTTGCCCTGGGGGGTTGGTTAGGAGGCGGGCTCCAGTGGCATCTGACCTTTATGTGGATCTACATCGCGACAGGGCTTGTTTATGTCGGCTATCAGATTGTCACCGGCAATTATAAGCAAGTGCTGTTCATGCCGCGCGACATTCCAGGGGTGTGGCCGATGGTGCGCCACTACTTCTTCTTCGGGCCTAGACCTCCGGCACGGGATGTCTATAACCCACTTCAGAAGCATGCCTACACGTCAGCTATCGGTTTGGGCGTGCTGTCGGTTTTGACAGGTCTCGCGATCTGGAAACCGGTGCAGTTCTCATGGCTTGCCTGGCTCATGGGCGGCTTTCACCTGGCGCGGCTCTGGCATTTCTTGATCATGTGGGCGCTGCTCGCCTTCGTGTTCGGACACCTGGTGATGGTGGTCGTGCACGGTTGGAATAACTTCATGTCTATGCTGAGCGGATGGAAGAAGGATCCCGAGTATCCGTCCGAGTAGCGTTCCCTGGAGGGGACGTTAGGAGCTGCGCGAGGAACGATGCCGGAAGCACCGTCTTCACCGAAGGATCAAGTCGACCAAGCCAGTGAAGAACTGCTAATCCGGCGTGTTCAGGATGGCCAACATGAGGCATTTTACGAACTCATTCGGCCTTACCAACGGCGGGTGTATGCGGCCGCCTTCGCTATCACTCGCAACGATGCCGAGGCCGAAGACGTTGCCCAGGAGACGATGTTGAAGGCCTTGAAGAAGCTTCGCCAGTTTCGTGCCGAGTCACGTTTTAGCACTTGGCTCATCCAGATCGCGGTAAACGAAGGCCGTATGCGTAACCGAAAAGCACGAGCGAGCCTGGTTGAGCCGATCGTCGAGCAGCAGGACGCAGAAGGTAAATATATCCCGCGTGACTTCGCCGACTGGAGGGAGATTCCATCCGAAACCCTGGAGAGAAAAGAGATCCGCGAGAAACTTGCGGAAGCGCTGGCCTCTCTGGGAGAAATTTATCAAGACGTCTTTGTTTTGCGCGACATGCAGCACTTGAGTATTGAGGATACGGCCAAAGCTCTTGGAATTTCGGCGGCGTCAGTAAAGACACGGCTTCTGCGGGCACGGCTCATGCTGCGGGACTTATTGGCACCTGGACTTGGCGGAGCCTGGAGCGCGCGGCTGCAATTCGCAAAGGGGAGCAAGCCATGGTAGTGAACTGCGACCAAGTGTGGCAGCAGATCTCGAACTATATCGACGGCGACGTTGACCCGAGCTTGCGCGCAGCTATGGAAGCCCATGTTGAGGAGTGCAAGCGTTGTAAGGCGGTCCTCGAGGGCACGCGCAACATTGTCCAGTTGTTTGGCGACGAGCGCATGATCGATGTGCCGTTGGGGTATGAACATCGATTGGAGAGAAGGCTCGAACAAACCATTTATCCACGCCGGCGTAGTTTTCTAGGGTGGGTGGTTGCAGCTACCGCAGCGGTTCTGGTAGGCGGGAGTTTCGAAGTTGCCAGATCTTTTATCCTCAACCGGGTGGAGCCCCGTTCTGAACATGCTCAGGCAGGAGCCGGCGTCCCACCCAACATGATGGTAGTTGTCTCCGAAGAGGGCAAACTGTTTCATGCGGCAGGATGTCCCTTCATTCACGACCAGGCGCACCTCCGGACCGTAGTTGCTCGAGACGCCATCAAGCAAGGCTACACACCATGCATGCGATGCATGAAGAAATACTTGCAAGCCGTTGTCGATCGGTCGTTTGAGCGGGGTACACTGCGGACCGAAGTATAGGCTGCACGACGAAGGACAGTGAAACACGCTGACCTTGGTCATTCCCCATTTTCTGGCAGAAACGGTTCATTCGCAGAAGCGATAAGTTTGGCGAATTGAAGTTCGTTTTTAGGTGCTCGTATGCGCTAACCCAATTTCCCCACCGCAATTTGGCCGATGTAGTTCTCGGGATAATTTTTACAAACCATTGACGCGGGAATGTAACTTTCAGTGGAGCCCCGAATCCCCTTTCTCGCTGCTTCAAATTCAATCTAATCGAAGAAGGAGTTGCTAGATGGTAAGCCGGATTCGCACGCTGTTGATTACTTTGTTGGCGTTCGCAGCAGGACTGTCAGCGCATAGCTATGCTCAATCGGAGGAAAATGTTGGAGCTGTGTTCGTAATGACCAACTCCGCTTCTGAAAACCAAATTGTTGCCTACGAGCGAACCGCTGATGGCTCGTTGCAAGAGGGAAGACCTTTCTCTACAGGTGGCCGAGGAAGCGGGGGCTTGACAGATCCGCTAGGATCCCAGGGATCGCTCACCCTTACTAGAGACCGTTCATTCTTATTGGCTGTGAACGCCGGGAGTGGCACCATTTCCGTGTTGCGGGTTCACGGCGCGCGCCTCTCGTTGGTCGAGACCGTTCCCTGTGGTGGCAGCGAACCCGTCGCCGTTGCTCAGCATGACAACTTAGTTTATGTGCTAAACGCCGGGGGAACCAGCAATGTTGTCGGATTTCGGCTAGAGGTCAATGGGAAACTTAAGCCGATTGAAAAATCGATCAGCTTTCTGAGCACAGCCAATTCCGGTGCCGCATCGCTGGCATTCAGTCCTGACGGTCAGTTTCTCCTCGTAACAGAGAAGCTTACTAACAGTGTGGATGCCTTTCACGTTCGAGCTGACGGCACTCTCGGCGCCCTTAAGTCGAATCCAAGCGTTGGACCGGGGCTATTCGCTGTCGTGTTTGCGCCCAATGGAACGGCGATAACGACCGAAACCGGGCCCGCGGGCGGTACAAATGCGTCAGCCGTTTCGTCGTACGCGGTGCTTGCGAACGGAACACTTTCTCCCATTAGCCCTAGTGTGCCGACCTTGGGCACGGCAACCTGCTGGCAAGCCGTAACGCCAGACGGACGGTTTGTTTACACTTCAAACGCGGGCTCATCGACGCTTTCCGGATTCTCGATCGCTGCCCACGGGGCGCTCACAGCGCTGCCGGGAACGGTCTTAACGACGCAATCCCCGGGCAGCACCAATCTTGACATCGCAATCAGCGCGAATGGCAAGTTTCTCTATGCGTTGAATTCCGGAACCGGTACTGTTTCCATGTTCGCCATCAACAGCGACGGGAGCTTGACCAGTCTGGGCGAGATTGGGGGGCTTTCCCCTTCTGTCGGTCTCAACGGAATAGCGGCGATCTGAACCTGCAATCAGTGGGTTGCATGCGGTTGCAACCCACAGGTTTTCTGCTCGACGTTGGTTCGGACTTTGAGGGGAGGGGACTAGTTCTGCTGAATGCTGTCGCCAGCTTCTTGTGATCGTCTTTCCGTCTTCGTCGCCTTTTTTGTATTGTCCTTGTCCCTAGATTTCTTCTTCTTGCTTGCTCTCATCGTGCTTCACCGACAATGGGCTTTCTTGTAAGGCAGGCTGCCATTTTGAGCCGATCACCGCAGAGTTGCATGTTGCACCAGCGCCGGATCCGTTTTTGCTCCTGTCCAGGAAATGCAAAACCCAGTGGCCCGGGTTTTCAAACTCCGTCGGAGCTGGCTTCGTTACAAGCGGGCGGCACTGTAGGCCAGAGGTGAAAACAGATCTTCTGGCACCTGAGCTTGAAAGCA
>JAFAPG010000070.1 GCA_019247235.1 Acidobacteriota bacterium | reverse complement strand
AAGTACAAGCCTTGCTGGCCGGCCAAGATGGCACTCTCTACGCCGCCACCAACCCTGATGGCAAGGTGTACAAGCTGGAGCGCAATCCCAACAAGCACTCGAAGGAGCTCTCCGACTCGGGCAGCGGAGAATGGAATTCTGCGGTATATTTCGATCCCCGCACCAAATACATTTGGGCGCTGGCCCTTGATCAAGCAGGCAACCTGTACGTCGCTACCGGGGATCATGGCGAGATCTTTCGCGTCACCCCCCAGGGCGAGCATTCCTTGTTTTTTAAAAGTGACGAGCCGCACATCCGGGTATTGTCCTTTGCCGGAAATGGAGATTTAATCGCCGGTTCCGATGGCAGCGGACTGATTTATCGCATTACCCCGAAGGGCGAGGGCTTTGTGCTGTACAGTGCCCCGAAGCGGGAGATTACCAGTCTCGTCCTCGACAGCTCGGGAAACATCTACCTTGCGGCAGTAGGAGAGAAACGCTCGACCGCGTCGTCCTCGAGTGTCTCGATCGTTATTCCCAATGAGAACAAAAATCCCACGGCCTCAACTACCCCCACTGCCGGCCCTCCTCCGGCGGAGTCCTCGGTCACTTTGAGCAGTTCAACGAGCGGCATTCCAGGGGGTTCTGAAATCTATAAGATTTCTCCCGACGGCTCGCCGGCGCGCCTGTGGAATTCGCGCGATGATCTGGTTTATTGCTTGGCCTTCAACCAGCAGGGCCATCTGCTTGCGGGCACCGGAAATCGAGGGCAGATCTATGAAATCAGCGCACGCGAAGACTACGCAGAGTTGATCAAAGCGGGAGCCAATCAGATCACCGCCTTCGCTAAAGCGCCAACGGGAGGGCTCTACGCTTCAAGCTCGAATCTGGGGAAGATCTTCTTTCTCGGGGACCGGCCCGATGCCGAGGGAAGTTACGAAAGTGATGTCTTTGATGCTCGTGTCTTTTCCCGTTGGGGCCGCGCGGAGTTGCGTGGCACTGGCAAAATCGAGTTGTTTGCCCGCAGCGGCAACGTGGACAATCCGGACCGAAATTGGAGCTCCTGGAAGCAGATTGACTGGCAAAAGGACGCCCACATTCCCGCGCCCTCGGCACGCTTTATCCAGTGGAAAGCGGTCTTGCACCCTGGCAGCACTGAACCTCGGGTGAATAGCGTTACCCTAAACTACTTGCCCAAGAATGTAGCTCCCGAATTTGATGAAGTGCTAGTTACTCCCGGGACCCGCTACCAGTCGCCGCCGCGACCGCAAGGCCTTGAACCCGGGCAGCGCTTCGATCCCCAACCAACCCCCATCCACGACCGCCAAGCCATCGGCGTGAAATGGACGGTGCGCGATGAAAACGATGACCAGATGGTGTACTCGATCTACTACCGCGGCGACCGTCAGAGCCGCTGGCTAGCGTTGAAGGAAAACCTGAGCGAGCGTTTTTATACCTTTGAGGCTTCCCTGCTGCCCGACGGCGGCTATGTCATCAAAGTGGTTGCCTCCGATTCTCCCTCCCATTCTCCGCAGGATGCGCTCTCGTCGCAGCGAGAGAGCGAACGCTTTGAGGTCGACACCACGCCGCCCCAGATTCAGGAGCTCAAAGCCGCTCTCGAGCATGGTTCGATACACGTGGAATTTCGCGCGATCGATACTTTTTCTCCCATTAAACGAGCGGAATACTCAGTCGACGCCGGCGATTGGCATTTTCTTGAGCCCCTCGGTCAGCTTTCGGATGCAAAAACTGAAAACTACGACTTTTCGCTTCCCGAGGGTACGCAATCCGGAGTAGAGCATGTGGTCGTGGTGCGGGCTTACGATCGCTACGACAACATGGCATCGGCAAAAGCCGTCATTGCCGCGCGATAGCTGCCAGCTAAAGCGTCATCTCCTCCATTGGAGCAAGCTGGTTTGCCCGTCGCAGTTCGGGAAATGCCCATGCCCAGAGGGCAACGATGGCGAGCGTGCCTACCCCTCCCAGTACGACCGCCCCCACGGCGCCAAACCAGTGTGCGGTTAAACCGGATTCGAACTCACCCAATTCATTTGAGGCACCGATAAAAATCATATCCACGGCATTGACCCTACCGCGCACCGAGTCCGGAGTTCGAATCTGCACTAGGGTGCCGCGAATGACCACGCTGATCATGTCCAGGGCTCCGACCAACATTAATGCCAGTAAGGAGAGTGCGAGCGTGTGAGAAGTGCCAAAGATAATGGTACAAACGCCAAATCCGGCCACCGCAAGCAGCATGGTCTTGCCAACCTTCCGGGCAGGTGTGCGATAGGCCAAGAGGATGGCCATCAGGGCCGCGCCAGAGCCGGGAGCGGCGCGCAGCAAACCCAAGCCCCAGGGACCGGTGTGCAAGATCTCACGAGCATAGATCGGAAGTAGGGCGACTGAGCCTCCCAGTAGCACCGCAAATAAATCCAACGAGATTGAGCCCAAGATGATCTTGTGCCTCCAGATGTAATTCAGGCCCGCCAGTATCGATTGCATATTGATCTCTTGCGCAC
>JAFAPG010000931.1 GCA_019247235.1 Acidobacteriota bacterium | reverse complement strand
TGGGGAGCCCCGGCCGCTTACCTATGGCTGGGCTCGACTGATCCATCGCTCATGTGGGAGGAGATGACCAAGGCGTATCACTTCCATGCGCGTAGTCTGTGGGTTCTGAATGTGGGTTCGATCAAACCGGTGGAGTTTCTGAATGAGTTTTTTCTGGCCATGGCCTTCGACGTCGAGGCATTCGCGAAGCCATCAAGCGTCCAGGGGTATTTGCGCGATTGGGCGGGACGCAACTTTGGTCAAACGTATCAGGAGGAAATCGCGAGCATTCTGTGGCGATACTACAAGCTGGCCTTTGACCGGAACCCAGAATTTGCCTCCTTCTCGACCACCTTTCCCGAATCCTCCTCCCAGGAATCAACATTTAACATCCTGGATTTCGGCGATGAAAATGCGCGCCGTACGGACGCCTACAAATCCATCCTGGAGGACTCAGCCAAGCTCCTGGCGGTAATGCCCGACGATCGCAAAGCCGCGTTTTATGAGCTGGTCGAATACACGGTAAATACTGGCGGCAATTTGAGCATGCGCCAACTGGCTCTCGATAAATCCATCGTCTACGGTCTCCAGCATCGGGCTAGCGCAAATGTGTACGCGGAAGAGGCCAACCGGGCGCAGGAGCAAATTGCTGCCGATACGCGGCGCTTCAATGAGGAGGTAGAGAACGGCAAATGGCGCGGCATGATCACCGATTATCCGCACGCACTGCCCAACTACGAACCGCCCTCTATTCCCAACTGGAAGGTCCCAGCAGAGGCACGGAGCTGCGGCGTTCAGGTTGAGGGAGGAGGCTACTTCGACGATGAGGGTTGGTGGACGCCAACGCTGCCTTCATTCCACCGCGAACTGGGCGCTCACAGCTACTATCTCGATGTTTTTACCGAAGCTGCGATCGACGAACAATGGAACGCCGAGCCGAGCGCTGGTTGGATCAATATCGACCACCATTCCGGACACTTCTCCTCGGCGACTCACTCCTTTGAACAACGGATCAGGGTTTCACTCGACTGGGCGAAGGCGCCCGAAGAAGGCGAAGGCACGGTCACTATAAAGTGCAGCGCGGGTAAACAGCCCTTGCCGGTTCACGTTCGCATCGCGTCACGCGTCCAGGACAGGGGGGCGTCATTCCTCGACTCCCAAGGCGTGGTATCGATGTATGCAAGTCACGCAGACACGAGAAGCGGCGCTTGGAAATTACTGGACGGGGTGGGTCATACGGGCGCAGACCTAGAGGCCGATCTGGATTTGCCGCCGGTCGATGCGAGTGATCCCGCGGCTTTTGACAAGGCGCCGCGTATCGATTTTCGCTTCGCCATCGGCCCCCAAGATCACGATTACAGCTTTCCCAATTACGTCATCGATGACATGGCAACCATTAAGGCAATCGCGCTTCCGACCTTCCCCATCACCAAGGGCGATAAGCTGCGCATTGCCATCTCGATCGACAGGGGGAAGCCCCAGGTGCTCGACTTTAGTGTCGTCTATTACGGCGCTCAATGGCGGCAACATGTGCTCGAGAACGAGGCGGTCGTTGCCCTTCACGATGTGCCAATCGAGCCCGGCAGCCACACGCTCACCCTTACTGCACTCGACCCTGGCGTGACGCTCGATCGTCTGGAGATCGATCTCGCCGGTTCGGCCAAAGCCTACGGTCCGGTACCGGAAACGCGAATCGAAAGGTGAGTCCACCTCACTTCCAGATCGCACCATCAATATCGCATTCTACCGGCACGGCTTCGCCGGCTAGGAAGAGTCATTAGGAGCAGAAGTAGCTGCTGGTAGCGTTCGAGCGCTTCCCAGGCACTCAGGCGGGTAAGCTAACGGAAATTGCTGAACATTACCAAGTCGGAATCGTTCACGCGTCCACGGCCGAGAGCGATTTGTTTGCCATCCGGGGACAAAGAATAGGAGGTCACCCAAAGCGGCTCGCTAGAAATATGCGTGAGTTCGGTGGCCATACCTCCGTCGAGAGGTTGATAGAAAAGATTGGTTCCTGCCCCGCTCCTTTTGTCGAGTATCAGCCCCCGCCCGTCAGGCGTCCATTCGGGGCGACTGCCGACGACTCCCGTGGCTGGGAGCGTGACTCGATGGCCGCCATCTACATCTTGAACCACGACAAATTCCCGATGTTCGCCGGAAGTTCCTGAAAACTGATGAAAGGCTATCCAATGGTCATCCCGCGACAAGGAAACGCAAGGGTTCACGCAACCGGTGGCGAACACCTCGGGTGAGCCGCCCGAGGTTGAAACCCGTTTTAACACCGCACCTTCAAGAACGTCCGTGTAATAGACCAGACCTCCGTCTCGTGTACAGACGGGTGACTCGGTGTCGCGCTCGAAGGTGAGCTGCTTAATCTCGCCGGTGGTGAGATTCTGCCGGAATAGATTCAAATTGTTGTTCTTGAGGTTGGCGAATACCAGGGCTTCCGGGCCGCAAGGAACAGGAGAAGAGGCGTTGGTGTCGCGGTCTGGAACCCGGGCCCGCGAGCTGCCATCGGGATTCATCCGATATCCATGAAAATTGCCATCAGTAAAGTAGAGCTTTCCGTCTGTGCCCCAAACCACGTTATTGCCTTCGTCCTGCCCGGATGTAATGGGAGCTGGACTCAGCTTGATCTCCCCTGGCCATCGGGAGGGGGCACTGCCTAGGTAAATCGCGGAAGAAGGCTGTTCCTGAACCGTCACAAGGGCCTTACTGTCGGCGGTGACGGTCACATTATGGTAGTCATTCAAGTCATTGGTTACGTTCTGCCACTGACCTGAGGGGTAGGGCTGAAATTTGATTTGACTGTGAAAATTCATCTCCCGCGCTCGAACTTGTAGGAACATGCCGCTTGAGTCAGGCAGCCAGGCAATGCCATCGACGAGAAATGGAAAAGAGAATGATTGAATCTGTTGGCCAC
>JAFAPG010000795.1 GCA_019247235.1 Acidobacteriota bacterium | reverse complement strand
CGAGCTTGGCACGCAGCTCTGTATCACCGAAGGTCGTGGAGATGCCAAGTATCTCGATCTCGGGGCTGCGGAGCGCGAGCGCGACGGCAAATGCGTCATCCACATCGTCGCCAATATCGGTATCGATAATCACCTCTTCCGGCCGCGCCTTCGACGCGGCGGTCTGAGCCAATGACATACTTGCTAGCAGCAACGTCAAGGCTGCAATAAGTGGCGCAGCGATTCTATGGGATGTGACCACCTTGGGCAGACCCTTGGGAAAAGGCTCGATTGGCGAACTTCGTGGAGACTCCGCCAAGCTTAGCTCCCGACAGACATTGGGGGACAACATAGGTTCCCGATCATACTGCAAATTACCCCAATCGGCGCCGAAGCTCAGAGGGCGCTTGCACAATTCCCGTCCTCCCTCTCATACTGTCTCTTCGCGACTCAACCATGAAGACCATACTTTCTCCCCGTCCTGCATCTCAGATTGAAACCGAATGCCTCGCCGTCCTGGTCCTTGACCAAGGTGAAGGCGATCAAACCGAAGCTTACGTGGCCGCCGCCGACCACACCGTACAAGAGGCCGCTGCTGATCTACTTGCGGCCGGTGACCTTACCGGCAAGCCTCTGGAAATTGGCTGGCTGCACAAGCCGAGTGGGATCAAGGCCAAACGCCTGCTGCTCATTGGCGGTGGCAAAAGAAAGAAGTTCACCGCATCTGATCTGCGTAAAGCTGCTGGAGCCGCGGTGCGCGCGCTTAAACCACGGAGCTTGCGCAGTTTAGTCTTCCTTTGTCCGGAAACTTTGCCGGTGGAAGCCGCGGTGCGAGCAATCGTCGAAGGCGCCATCGTGGGCGACTTCGATCCCGATACCTACAAGAGCGACCGCAAGGATCAAAGGCTCGAATCAGTCACCGTGCTTGCTTCGGGCAAGCAAGGCGAACTCGAACGCGCGCTTGATGAGGCTCGTATTCTTGCCGAATCACAAAACTTTACCCGCGACCTGGTTAACGAGCCCTCGAATCATATGACTCCAAGCATTCTGGCCAAACGAGCGGAGGCCATGTGCAAAGAAACCGGGCTGAAGGTAGAAGTTTACGGCGCTGACAAGATCAAAGAATGGAAGATGGGCGCGTTTTGGGGCGTAGCTCAGGGCTCAGATGAGCCTCCAGCATTGATCGTGATGCGCTATGAGCCGGCCGGGGCCCCGCAAAAACCAGTGCTTGGTCTGGTCGGTAAAGGGATTACCTTTGACACCGGCGGCATCTCCATCAAGCCTGCCGATGGCATGGAGAAGATGAAATACGACATGGCCGGGGGCGCGACCATGATCGGCGCGATGCGCGCCATTGCATTATTGAAACCCAAGATCAAGGTCATCGGCATTGTTTGCGCTACGGAAAATATGCCCTCCGGCAAGGCGCAGAAGCCCGGTGACATTCAGACGGCGATGTCGGGCAAGACCATTGAAATCATCAACACCGACGCCGAAGGTCGGCTCGTGCTGGCCGACGGGCTCTGTTATGCGCGCCAGCTGGGTTGCACACATCTGATCGACGCCGCCACTCTTACCGGAGCGGTGGTCGTGGCTCTCGGATACGCCAACGCCGGGGTTTTTTCGAACGACGATGAAATGTACAACCGTTTCAGCAAAGCTTTTGAGAAAGCCGGCGAGAAAATGTGGAGATTACCGCTCGACGAGGAATACAAAGAGCAAATCAAATCCAACATCGCTGACATCATGAACACCGGCGGACGCTGGGGAGGCGCAATCACCGCGGCCAAGTTCCTTGAGGAGTTCGCCGAAGGCACTCCCTGGATCCACTTGGATATAGCGGGCACGGCTTGGATGGAAGAAGGCAAACCCTGGATGGCCAAGGGACCCTCTGGCATTGCGGTGCGAAGCCTGGTTGAATTCACGCGCGAATTCGAAAGCTCCTAATCCCAACTTAAGCGTGCGCGAGTGACCCCGGCGGCCAAGGCTCGAGCGGCAAAGCCGACTCAACAATCTAACCTTTTTTTCTCGCTTGATCCTACATCGCGTGCGGGGCTTCAATTCCCATTACTGCCAGGACGCGAATGAGCTCGCGCCTCACAACTGCGGCCGTAACAAGCAGGAAGTTTTTTCGTGATTCGTCTCTCTCGGCCAGAATTGGATACCGGTGGTAAAAGGCGTTGAAGCGTTGTGCCAACTGGAAAGCATGCTTGGCTAAGTGCGCCGGCTCAGTCGTCACGATAGATTGATCCACCACGTAAGCGGTTTTAGATGCCGCCAGCCACAGCTCCCAAATCTCATTTGCGGTTTCAGCGCTGAGGAAGGCGTCTAAGGCTTCCGGCGAGAGTTGGCCAGAGAGCTCGCTCGCCGCTACGTCAGGATCTAATCCACCTTTGCGAAAGATATTGGTGGCCCGCACGATCGCATATTGAACATAGGGTCCGGTTTCTCCTTCAAAGCTTAAGGCGTCTTTAAAGTCAAAGGCGATGATCGACGATTTCGTATACTTCAACATGAAATAACGCAGAGCACCAATGGCGATTTGTTTGGCAATAAGCCCTCGTTCAGAGGGCGATAGCTCGGGGTGGCGAGAGTCCACTTCCCGGGCCGCGGAGGCAATTAAGCTGTCGAGCAGATCATCCGCCTTTACCCCAAACCCCTTGCGCCCGGATACTTCAATGTAGGAACGGGATTTTTCCTCTTCGCTCAGTTGATAGCCCAATTCCTCCGCGCAGCGTGGCGTCAATGCCACCATTTCGTACGAGAAGTGGTGGTAATGGTCGGCTTCCTGGCGATACCCCAGGCCGCGGAGGGCTTCAAGAACGGTGTTTTGCGCTTCGGCTTGACGAGAATCAATGACGTTATAGATGACCTCAACGGCGCCAAAGTGTGGGTGTTCGGGCTCTCCCTGGTCCGCCGAGATCCAGCACTGGTGTTGGTTAGGATATTGATAGAAGAGTTGATAGCCAAAGTCCCGTCCTAAGAGCCCGAACTTCCACAGGTGATAAGCGATATCTTTGCCCACATAACCAACAGTGCCATTGGACCGCACGATGACTTTCTGGTCGTCTTCGGAAATTTCACCCAGCTCCGCACCCTGATTTTGACCTGCTGCCTTTGCTGTTCCTGCACGCCGCATCACCCAACACCCTTTGTTTTTACCCTGGCTTTCAAGGTAGAGCACGCCTGAGGCTTTGAGTTTTTGAAAGGCAGCATCCCAGAAACGCAGGTGCAAGATTTCGCTTTCACGCGGCAGGAAATCGTAGCGAATATCCAGCCGGTCCATGGTTTCTAAGTGTCGTCGCAAGACCGCGGTGGAAATCAGTTCCGCGAGATTGGCGCTGTCGTTGCCTCCCTGCTCGATCTCATGCAGCACCTTTAGCCGGATGGACTTGTTCTCGGGCTTGTCCGTGTACCATTGCGAGACCTTGGCGTAGAGCTCCCAGCAATAGTAATCAAAGCGTGGTTGACCAGTAAGTTGCTCGATCTCAGCGAGGCTGCGCGGTTCAAGCGCGAGAAATCCGACAACTACGTCCGCCACCTGGACTCCGGTGTTGTCGATGTAGTTCTGCACATCGACTGTGCGGCCGGAATAACGTAGCAGCCGCACGAAAGTGTCGCCCAGGATGGCATTGCGCAGGTGGCCTACGTGCGCGGCTTTATTGGGGTTAATGCTGGAGTGCTCGACGAGAATCTTTCCGGTGTGCGCCTCCACTCGCGGCTGCTCATTTTTGGCGGTAGCATGAGCCATCTGTCCGCGGTCCACGCGCGCATTGATGTAACCCGCGCCGGCCACTTCCAGTATGGAAAAGCCCGCGACCGCCCCGATGCCCTGCACGATTTCTTCGGCAATCTTGCGGGGCGGCTGACGGAGTTTTTTTGCCAATTCAAAGGCTAACGGCAGAGCATATTCGCCCAGCTCGACCTTTGGCGGCTGTTCAAGGACAACCCTTTCAAGCTCGAGACCATAGCGAAGGCGCAAGAACTCACGGATGCGCGCAGCTAAGACACGTTCGAGATAACCGTACAAGATTTTTCCTAAGTCATTGAAGAAACTAGCGATTCTAGCAGAACCACTGGGACTTTCTCGCCGCCTTCTCAAGGGCCGGACCAATGGCAGTTGGCCCGCTCGACCCAAGCTTTAGAATTTGAGTGGTCGCACCCAGAGCACTGGAGATTGATAATCCCATGCGTATCGCCTATCTCGATTGTTTTTCCGGAATCAGTGGAGACATGTTTCTCGGCGCCGTCGTCGATTCCGGAGTCGCGCCTGAGCTACTGGCGGAAACTGTAGCCGCCTTGTGTGTGGATGCGAAACTCGAAGTCTCGCGCGTAAACCGCAGTGGCATCAGCGCCACCAAGATAGAGGTTATTGTGAGCGGCGAGAAGGATCGCCCCAGAGAGGCTCGAGACCTATCGGCGCCCGAGCACCTGCGACATAAGCATTCGCACTCGTCCGAGGGGACGAAGCCCCACCATGCCGAACCCCGGGGTCATGCTCACTCTCATGCCGCAAGTCGCGGGCTTAGGCAGATCCGCGAAATCATAGGCCGGGCGCGAATCAGCGAATCTGTCAAGCAAAGCGCGCTTGCCATGTTTGACAAGCTGGCCTGGGCTGAAGCAAAAATTCACAACCTCCCGGTTGACGAGGTTCATTTCCATGAGGTAGGGGCGGTCGATGCACTGGTTGATATCGTGGGTGCCGCCATGAGCCGAGAGGCGCTGGGGGTCGAACAAATCGTCTGTTCCCCTCTGAATGTTGGGGGAGGGACAGTGGTTTGCGCGCATGGGAGGTTTCCCGTGCCCGCCCCAGCCACGCTCGAGTTGCTCAAAGGAGCGCCGGTTTATTCTTCCGGTGTCGATGCCGAACTGGTCACTCCAACCGGTGCGGTTATCGCTCACACCCTGGCCGCGCGGTTCGACTCCTTTCCTGAAATGTTGGTAGAGAAGACCGGATACGGGGCTGGTACGCGAGACTTGCCCGGACATGCCAATGTTTTGCGCATCAGTGTGGGCGAGGCAATGGTCGACGAGGGGTCCCAAGCCGCGGAGCAGGAGATTACTATTCTTGAGTCAAATTTGGACGACTTAAATCCGCAGCTGTTCGGGTACGTTATGGACCGGCTTCTCGAAGCCGGTGCCCTCGACGTTTACGCGACTCCCGTGCACATGAAGAAGAACCGACCGGGCACGATGCTAACCGTATTGAGCAATGGCGAACGCGCGAATCAACTGGCCGAAATCATCTTCGCCGAAACGACTACACTGGGGGTGCGGCGTCGACAGGAGCGAAGGCAAGTACTAGCACGGACTTGGAAAAGCGTGATGACGTCGTTTGGTGCGCTGCGCGTCAAAGTCGCCAGTCTGAATGGCACGGTTACCGGCTATGCTGCTGAATACGAAGACTGCCGCCGCGCCGCTGTGGAACACCGTGTACCATTGAAAGTGGTAATGCAGGAAGCGCTCGATCAGTACCTGCGCTCCTCGCGGGAAGAATAGCCGGGGTACAAGGAATCTGCCGGCCGACCCAACCAGAATACTCAACGACTTTTCATGAAGAAAAAGTTCTATCTAACGACGCCGATTTATTATGTGAATGCGCGCCCCCATATTGGTCACGCCTATACCACCATCGCCTGCGACAGCATCGCGCGTCACCAGCGCATGATGGGTTTTGACACGTTCTTTCTCACCGGTACCGATGAGCATGGGCAAAAAATCCAGCGCGCCGCCGAGGCCGCCGGGAAGACGCCGCAACAATTTACTAACGAAGTTTCGGGGGAGTTTCGCGCTTTGTGGCGGCGCATGGGCATTACCTATGATGATTACATCCGCACCACATCCGACCGCCATAAGGGGGCTGTGCAAGAACTCTGGCGCCGCATTCGTGAGAACGGCTACATCTACAAAGGAAACTACATCGGACAGTATTGCGTATTTGATGAGCTGTACGTCGATGTCGTCGGCCCCGGCGCCGCCTGTCCTGAATGCGGTCGGCCTACGGAAACCGTGAAAGAAGAAAACTACTTTTTCAAACTCTCACAGTTTTCTGAACCGCTACTGAATCTCTACACCGCCCAGCCGGATTTCATTCGTCCGGAAAGTCGTCGCAATGAAGTCATCGGATTTGTGCGTTCTGGCCTGCGCGACCTCTCCATCAGCCGCTCCACCTTCTCCTGGGGAATTCCGGTTCCCGACGATCCTCGCCATGTGATTTACGTGTGGCTCGATGCCCTCGCCAACTACATTACCGCTTTGGGCTACGGCTCGCATGACGATGCCAATTACCAAAAGTTCTGGCCCGCCGACCTGCACATGATCGGCAAGGAGATCGTCCGCTTCCATTGTGTGTACTGGCCAGCGTTTCTAATGGCTGCCCGTTTGCCTCTGCCAAAATCGATTGTGGCGCATGGCTGGCTGCTGTTTGAAGAAAGCAAAATGTCAAAGTCGAGGGGAAACATCGTACGCGCGGAGACCATTCTCGATGTGCTCGGAAATGACGCGCTGCGATATTTCTTGCTCCGCGAAGTTGTCTTCGGCCAAGACGGGTCTTTTTCCTTTGACGCATTAGTGCAACGCTATAACGCGGACCTGGCCAATGGCCTAGGCAATATGGCCAGTCGAACCTTGGCCATGATCACTCGCTACTTTCGTGGCGAAGTACCTTACCCTTCGCACGCGGCCGCGCATACTCCAGCCGACGCTGCCATTACAAAGCTGGCGGAAAAAATTATCATTGACTACCAACAACTGTTTGAGAAATACCAGTTCTCGCGAGCGCTCGAGAGCGCCTGGTCTCTGCTGGCCGCGGTCGACAAATACATCGTCGAAACCGAGCCCTGGTCGCTCGGCGAGAGCCAGGATGAACAAAGTCGGGCTCGCCTGGCGACCATTCTCTACACCTCGGCTGAGGCCCTGCGAATCGTTACTGCCCTGGTGCATGCGGTTGTACCCGAGGCCACTGCCAAGATCTGGGGTCAACTGGGATTGGGCGATATCGCGAAATTTTCCCTGTCGGAATTGAGCTGGGGGCAGCTGCGACTCGGAACCAAGCTAGGAAAGGTGGAAGCTGTGTTTCCTCGAGCCGACAAAAGCGCGATTCAACGCATGCAACAGCTGGAAGAAACGGAGCGACACGTGTCCGAAGCGGTGGCCGCGAATGCCGCTGAACCGTCGGAAGCCGCACGGCAATCCGCGCTCTCCCAGGCCTCGCCCAAAGCTTCAGCGCCACCGCAGCGGCAAACCAGCGATTCGACCTCTGCCCAGACGAAGGGCAGGATTACTATCGACGATTTCGCCAAGGTCGAACTGCGAGTGGCCGAGATCAAAGTCGCCGAACGGGTTAAAGGCACCGATAAATTGCTGCGCTTGGAAGTCGATCTTGGCAGCGAGGTCCGTCAGATCGTGGCCGGCATCGCGGAAGCGTACGCTCCGGAAACGCTGGTTGGCAGAAAAGTTGTCATCGTCGCAAACCTCGAACCAAGAAAGTTGCGCGGGCTGGAGTCGAACGGCATGATCGTCGCTGCCTCAATCGAAGGAGGAAAACCGGTTCTGGCAGCTTTTCTTGAAGAAGTGCCGCTCGGAGCCCGGCTCAAGTAGTTCGTTCTAGAGTCAAGACCATGGGTTTGGCTCTCGTCGTGTCGGGTCTCTGGTCCTACCGGGCGGGGGGAGTGGGCGTTTGGCCTCACCCAAGCTCTTGGCGAGGCGTTCCCCAACCTGAAATCAGGGGTATTTGAATGTTCGTCGATTCCCATGCCCATCTCGATGAGCGCCGCTTTGAATCGGATCGCGATGAGGTCCTCGTTCGCGCTCAGAAAGCAGGAGTTCTAAACGTATTGGCGATCGGCACCGGCGAAGGTCCACAAACCCTCAGCTGTGCCATTGAATTGGCGGCCCGGGTTCCATTTCTGTATGCAACCATCGGTATTCATCCGCATGAGGCTAAACTGGTCGAAGATTCGCACTTTCGCGATCTTGAGCGGCTCTCACGCCAACCAAAGGTCATAGCCTGGGGTGAGATTGGGCTGGACTACTACTATGACCACTCGCCGCGGGAAACGCAAAAGATGGTCTTCGTACGACAGATGGAACTTGCCGCACAAGCGAGATTGCCAATCGTGATTCACTGCCGACCATCGAACAACTCGGACGACGCCTGGATTGATTGCCTTGGCCTGATCGATCAGCATTGGAAGCGATGGGGCCTGGGCGGAGTCTTGCATTGCTTCACGGGAACTTGGGAACACGCGCGTCGCGCCCTGGATTGGGGGTTCCTGATTTCGTTTGCTGGCAACGTAACCTTCCCTAAGGCACGCGAGGTTCGCGAGTCGGCTTCACGCGTGCCTTTAGAGGCCATGTTGATTGAGAC
>JAFAPG010000523.1 GCA_019247235.1 Acidobacteriota bacterium | reverse complement strand
ATCGAGGTATGCCGCTTTCCTTTGGCCGGCTCGAAGGCGATCAGGTCGAGTGCAGCTATCACGGATGGAAATTCGATGTGCGTAGCGGGCAATGTCGACTGATTCCTTCACTGGTGTTGGGTCAGCCTCTCAAAGTGGATCGCATTTATGCCGGCAGTTACTCGTGCCGGGAGCAGGATAGTTTTCTCTGGATCTTTGTTCCTGATAGCGCGCCCCCCGGAGCAGGATTTACCGCCCGGCAAGAACCCTCTCAGGCGGTGCAAACCGTGCCGCGGTTCTCTGAAAAGTACAAGACTGCGTATTTGAGCGCGAATCTGCCCTGTACCGTCGATCATGGAATTATTGGACTCATGGACCCGGCGCATGGGCCGTTTGTGCATCAAGCGTGGTGGTGGCGTACCCGGCACAGCATTCATGAAAAGCAAAAGCAATTTGAGCCCATCCCCAGCGGTTTTCGCATGAGCGCGCATACTCCAAGCTCCAACAGCGCGCCATACAAGTTATTGCGCATGTACGCCAACGCCGATGCGATTACCACAACCATCGACTTTGAGCTTCCCAACTTGCGCCGTGAAACAATTCGGGCAGGGAAGTACTGGTTCGCCTCGCTAACCACGGTAACACCGGTTACAGGCGATCGCTGCTCGATTGACGTGGTTGCATGCTGGAATATCTTTCGCCGGTTCCCGTTCGGCAGCGGCTTGCTCAAATTCGTATTCCGGAAGTTTGTCGAACAAGACCGCCGCACCATGGAATTACAAAGCCAAGGCTTGCGTCATAACCCCCACCTGATGCTCATCGATGATGCCGACCGTCCCGCGAAATGGTACTTTGGCTTGAAGGCCGCGCTGCTCGAAGCGCGGCGCACGGGAGGCGAAATGAAACACCCCCTCGCTGGCCCCGTCATCCTTAAGTGGCGAAGCTAAATCGCGCAAGCAGGCAGCCCAGACTCAAGCTTTTGCCGACCCACGATTGTGGTCACCACGCAGCCTTACTCACGTGCCGACTATTCGTGCCCAACTAACTATTGAAGATACAAATGCCGTTGATGCCAACCTAATCGAGGCGCGAATGGTGTTTTCGAGCCGAGGAGATGCTCGACCTAGAACGACGGCAGGAGTTGCTGCCTGATCTTGTCGCTCTTGCTGCGAACTGAGCTACGTTCCAACCATCCTTCGTTCAAGAGATCTAATCATGACATTCCCCTAGGAATGGCTCTCCCGGCACGCTCGGACGAATCAGGTCATTACGGTTCCCTGAATACAGCCACTCCAAAGCAGGCATCCCAGCCCGAAAACGGCTATCACAATAGCCCTCGAAAAGGATTTCCGAGACCCTGAAGTAGGAGGCGAGTCGTGGACTGAAGTTGTCGGAGATGACCGCGCGTCGCCTTGCGCTTCGCTCAGCGCACGCAGAGGAACCCGCCAGACAAACGCCTGTGGAGAAGTATATTCAGCAGACGCTCGGAACGGTCGTTAGGCGAAACTCGCCGCCAGAGTAGTATTCCTCGCCCTCTGTTGAGTTCCGCTCTAAACTCCTACAGGTTGCTTGCTGCCCACCGGCACCGGCGTTAACCACGAGAAACGGTCCGCTTTTTCGCCGTGCACGATGGCGAAGAACTCGCGCTGTAATGACCGTGTGATGGGACCCACTGATTGGTCAGCGACTGGTATGCGATCGACCGAACGGATCGGGGTAATCTCGGCCGCAGTGCCGGTGAAAAATACCTCGTCGGCAATATAGAGCAGCTCGCGCGGAATTGGGGCCTCAACGACGGGAATCCCCAAATCGCGTGCCAACTTTAGAACCGAGTCGCGGGTGATGCCCGGAAGCACGGAATTTCCAAGGGGTGCGGTCTGCAGCACTCCATGACGCACCACGAACACGTTCTCCCCTGAACCTTCGCTGACATACCCGTGAGCATCGAGCGCAATTCCTTCGGCATAGCCGTTGGCCGTGGCTTCCATGCGAATTAACTGCGAATTCATGTAATTGGCGCCCGACTTGGCGAGCGCCGGCAGGGTGTTGGGCGCGATGCGAGTCCAGGAGGATACGCAAACATCCACTCCAGAATCATCCTGCGTCAGGTACTTACCCCACGGATAGTTCACTAAGTAGACCTCGACCGGACAATTATTGGGCGAAACGCCAGCTTCCCCGTAGCCGCGGAAGACTATGGGACGCAGATAACAAGGCCATACGCCGTTTACCTGAATCAATTCCACCAGGGCCTGCACCAACTGCTCGCTGCTAAAGCCAATCTCCATGCGGTAAATCTTGGCGGAGTCGATCAGGCGTTCGATGTGCTCGTCGGCGCGGAAAATTG
>JAFAPG010000694.1 GCA_019247235.1 Acidobacteriota bacterium | reverse complement strand
GGCACAAAGTACGGCTGCGGCATCGGGCAATGCGGGGCATGTACCGTGGTTCTCGAAGGCGACGCCGTGCGCTCCTGCCAAGTTCGCCTTGCCCGAGCGGCAGGCAAACGAGTCACCACCATAGAGGGGTTATCGAGTAATCGGGGTCATCCCGTGCAGCGGGCTTGGCTCGACGAGCAGGTTCCGCAGTGTGGCTACTGCCAGTCTGGGCAGATTGTGACCACAGCGGTACTGCTGAGTAGGAATCCAAACCCGACTGATCAGGACATTGACGACGCACTGTCGGGAAACCTTTGCCGGTGCGGGACCTATCATCGCATTCGTCGGGCAGTACGCCGTGCTGCGGAACTTGTTCGCAAGGAGGGTGTGCATTCGTGAGTCAAAGTTTATTATTTCGCCGTGCCATGGTAGTTGCTGCTCTATTGCTGGCTGCTTCATCGTCGCTTCAGCCTCAAAACGGCATCGGCGCAAGCTCCTTCGATCAGCTGGAGTCGCTTCGCGCATTCTCACGTATCGCATCCGTGCTGACCAGTCCACGATGCCTGAATTGCCATGTGCCGGGAGATTCTCCCTTGCAAGGCGACGCTGGAACCCCTCACGGCATGAACGTGAAACGGGGGCCCGACGGAAGGGGTACCCCTGCAATGCGCTGCAGCAATTGCCACCAAGACACAAACTCGTCGCAACTGCACGCCCCACCCGGATGTCCAGATTGGCGCCTGCCGCCGCCGAGCATGCGCATGGCTTGGCAAGGGCTGAGCGTTGGGGAACTGTGTCGAACTCTAAAGGACCCGGCTGCGAACGGGAATCGCAGCCTGGAACAACTTCTTGAACACTTCCGTAACGACCGCATCGTGAACTGGGGATGGGCTCCGGGCCCGGGACGAACGATCCCGCCGCTATCGCATGACGACTTTGTCGCGGAAGTTACCAGGTGGGTAAAAATGGGTTCGGCGTGCCCGCCAGAATAATTCAGAACCGATTTGAAACAGGAAAACGACCGTGAATCGACCAAAGACTCCGCTGACCTCTGCCGAAACGGCTGTCTCCCGGCGAGATTTTCTCGCCAGTGCCGCACGAACATCAGGTGCATTCATCGTAGGCTGCTTATTCAGCGGGCAAGTCGTCACCGCAGATGAAGCGTTGGCGAATGAGCTTTCTCTCAATGCCTGGGTACGGATCACACCTCAAAACGAGGTAACGATCATTATTTCCCAGGCCGAAATGGGCCAGGGGATCATGTCCACGCTGCCGGCGATTCTGGCCGAAGAACTGGGGGCGGACTGGGAAAAGGTCAAGCTGGAAATGGCTCCCGTTGCCCCGGCTTATCGCAATCCAAGACTGAATTTTCAGTTCACCGGGAATAGCGAGAGCACAATGTCATTTTTTGATCTTATGCGCCGCGTGGGGGCAAGCGCACGCGAGATGTTGATCTCGGCTGCTGCAGATCGATGGCACGTTGCACGTTCCTCCTGTATCGCTGAAGCTGGGGAAATCATCGAGCGCAAATCCGCACTCCGATTCACGTTCGGCCAATTAGCCGAAGCCGCTAGCAAGCAGAGAGTGCCGGCGAATCCGCCATTTAAAGCGCCAAGCGATTGGAGACTGCTTGGTAAGCCACTTCCTAGAGTTGACAACCCTTCCAAAGTGGATGGTTCAGCAGTTTTCGGCCTTGATTTTAAATTGCCCAACATGGTCTATGCGGCGGTGCGTCATTGTCCGGTTCCAGGCGGGAAACTTGTTTCGATTGATCGAACCTCGGTCGCTGGTTTTCCCGACATAGTCGCGCTGATTGAGGTGCCGGGAGGCGTGGCGGTTGTCGCGCCTCGATACTGGCAGGCTAAAACAGCGTTGGATGCTCTCAGAGTTGATTGGGATGACGGACCAGCCGCCACGCTGAACAGCGACACCATTATGGAAGAGTATCGTGCAGCGATGTCAGGTCAAGATTGGGTTTTGGTTCGTCAGGTCGGTAATCCAGATGCCATTCAGCATTCTTATCCGAACGTACGCCTGTCAAGTGTTGCCCAGGAAAAAATTCAGAATCCAGTGCCATTTGCGGAGAGCTTTAACAAGATTCACTCCAGCGAATATGAGTCACAATTTCTTGCGCATGCGGCAATGGAACCCATGAACGCGACGGCAAGCGTCAGCGCAGACAAATGTGCGGTTTGGGCTCCGACGCAGGGACAGGAGCTCGCGCAATTGATGGTCGCTCAATTTCTCGGATTACCGAAGGAAAAAATAGAGATCAATCGGACGTTTTTGGGGGGTGGGTTCGGCAGACGCTTAGTTGCGGATTTTGTTCTGGAAGCGGTAGCTGCCTCCAAAGCAGTAGGTAGGCCGGTGAAGGTAGTTTGGTCGCGCGAGGAAGACATTCAGCACGACGTATATCGTCCGGCCGTGCGCCACAGAATCACGGTGGGTCTCAATTCAGAGAATACGATTGCTGCCGCTGCCCACCAATTGGTCTCGCCCTCAATTCTTCATTATGTGTATCCGGTCGCCGTAAAAGATGATTATGATCCCAGTTGTCTCGAAGGCTTGCATGGAACTCGATACAAAATCCCAAATGTCCGCGTCGATTTCCATCTCCTCAAAGCGGGTGTCCCCGCGTCTACTTCTGTGCTTCGAACCACCGGATATGGGCCCAACATTTTCGCTACGGAAAGCCATATCGATGACCTGGCCCACCAATCGGGTAAAGATCCATACCAATTTCGCCGCAACCTTTTGAAGGAAGACGCCCGAGCTCTGGCCGTCTTGGATATGGCCGCGGCAAAATCCGCTTGGACGGAAGTGCCCGAGCGAGGAGTGTTTCGCGGCATAGCCTTTACCGAGGCGTTTGCCACTCTTATCTGCCAAGTTGTCGAACTCTCAGTAACCGGGAATTGGGTCCACATACACCGGGTCATCAGCGCGATCGACTGCGGAACAGTGCTCAACCCTAACATTGCTGCAAACAACATTGAGGGCGGAGTCGCATGGGGACTTTCAGCTGCGTTTAAATCTGAAATCACTTTCGACCGAGGCAGAACTGTGCAATCGAACTTCCACGATTACCAAATATTGCGATTATCGGAAATGCCAGCAGTCGAGGTTTATTTCGTGGACAGCGGTGCGCGTCCGCTTGGCGGGACAGGAGAAGTGGGGCCGGTGACGGTGGTGCCGGCGGTAGCAAACGCGCTCTTCGTTGCCACTGGACAAAGATATCGTTCGCTTCCCCTGAGCCGCTACGGATTGCGGCTGGCCTGACATTCTTCTACGAGTAAGAACGGAATTTCCTACTTGCCGACAGCTTAATCCTGAGGTGGCGATTGAATGAGAATCCTTTCTCTGTTAGCAACGTTAGTTCTGCTGATACGAATTGTGTTGGCACAAGAGAACAAAACAGCCGAATTCGCGAAGCCACCACTGATTCCGCCTGAGAAAGGTTACTTCGTGCAGGAAATCCGCGATGGGCTCTTTTGGGTTACCGATGGTCTGTACAACACCATGTTCTTGGTGTCCTCCGAGGGAGTCATCGCGGTTGATCCTCTCCCAAATCTCGGTTCCAGGTACCTAAAAGCCATTGCCGAAGTAACCGACAAGCCTGTCACGCACGTCATCTACAGTCACGAGCACACGGACCATATTGGAGCGGCATACCTCTTCCCTCGAAACGCTGTATTTATTGCGCAAAAACAAACGGCAGAGATTCTCGCGCGCCGGCAAGATCTCCGCAGGCCCATACCCAGTCGGACGTTTGAAACAGATTACACGCTGACTGTGGGCAATCAGACTCTTCTACTTGCTTATAAAGGTCCGAACCACGAAAGCGGAAACATCTTCATCTATGCGCCGAAACAGAAGGTTCTTATGCTGGTGGATGTGATTTATCCGGGATGGATGGCGTACAAGAACTTGGGAATTGCTGAGGATGTTCCAGGCTACCTGAATGCCCACCATGATGCCCTTACCTATGACTTCGACATCTTTCTCGGCGGCCATGTGGATCGATTAGGTACACGCGAGGACGTCGAAAGGTCCCTCGAGTTTGTGAACGAGTTGAAGAACACAGTATCAACCGAGATGACGCAGCTGATCTTCCCCGATTACTTACGACAGAGTTCGAGCCAGAAGCACCGTTGGGATCGCCACAATGATTACGAATTGGCATTGGTTAACCACTGCTACTCTCAGTTGTTTCCGCGATGGAGCTCCAGGCTGAGGGGGACAGAGACCTATTTGAAAGACAACTGTTGGCAGATGCTGGAAAGCTTGGCTGTGGAATTTCCGACTGAGACTCCGACGAAAAGCCCGTCTAAATAGGATCTCGCGAGTATGTAGCGCGGCAATTGTAGGTGAATAGGTCCGGCACTGCGGCTGGCGTTCTTACTAGTTCCGGAAGACTCTCGCCATACGGGGCGAACATCTCGTCCAAATCACCAACGGTCCCATTGAGACCGGCAGCAGGATCTTTTACAGCTCTGGGTGGCTCGAGCGACCGAGCAGCACCGCTTTAGCGCGCTACCCGAGAGTGGTCGAGCAGGCAGTTTGTGGAACTGGCGCAATGGGCATTATCATGCTGGCAATGGCAGGTTCGGGCCAGGTTGCTACTCCGTTCTCCTCAGTGAAGTTCCAGTCTCCGCACATGCAACGACGAGAGATGATTTGTGGGGCTCTTTTGCTCAGCCTAGCGCCGGCACCGGGACCGGCTTTTTCCATTGCTCAGGCCATTTCCTCCGATGTGACCGCCGCGGCTCGCGGAGAGGACGGATCGAAGTCTCTGAGCGATCCCAACTGGAAGGCCTCATTTTTCAACGATCAGCAGAATGAGACCCGTCATTATTCTGAGCGAGGTGACAATTCCCACGACACCCCCGGGGCACAGCAAGCGCTGGTCAACCGCTACCTTGATCTTTTGTCATGGGGTTCAGCCGGCGAAGTTTCAACAGCAGTTCATCCCGGCACTCGAGTTCGTGGACGGCGAGAGCAAGCGGCAGTTTGGGAAGGATTTTCGAGGCCTGGCTCAAGACGACCGCATTTCCTTGCTGAAGCCGTGGGCCTACCCTCGGCGAGCGGCTGCGAGATGCTGAGCGTGAATTGTTTGGGACGCAGAAGTGAGCGATGTGTTGAATTATGTTCGTAATTCCTGGGTAATCAAGCAGAGGCGGTGAAGCCTGGCGAAATCGCCCGCTTGCGAAAAAAGACATGAATGCCTTCTTATTTCTTTAATGCTCGGTTTCGTTTGAGGCCGCCCGCGCACTTCTCACAGAGCTAAAGGAGAAATCACAATGAAAGAGACAGTTAGTCGCCGTGGGTTCTTGCAGGGCGGCCTAATAGTTGGCACAAGCCTGATGCTCCCCGCCGGTCTGGTTGCGGAGGAAAAGAAGTCGGTGCTGGTTTTTACAAAATCTTCGGGATTCGAGCATGACGTGGTAAAGACCCCCAGTGGCAAGGCAAGCATTGTGGAGAACGCGGTCAGGACCCTAGGCAACCAATATGGGTTCGACGTGGCTGCGACCAAGGACGGCCGAATCTTCGATTCCAAGGACTTCCACAGGTATTCTGCGGTTCTTTTCTTTACCACGGGCGACTTAACCACCACAGGAACCGACAACAATCCGCCTATGTCGCGGCCTGGCAAACAATCACTACTGAACTCAATCCGTGATGGTCTAGGATTTGTAGGTGTGCACGCCGCCAGTGATAGCTTTCATACCCAGCCCGACAGCAAAGACCGTGCTAACCGTTACATAGCCCATGGGGAGAACTCGGACCCATATCTTCGCATGCTAGGCGGTGAGTTCATCACGCATGGAAGTTCGCCACGGCTGCAGAGTGGGAATATCATCATCAACGATCCAAGCTTCCCCGGGTTGGAGGGAGTTTCCTCTCCTGTGAGTTTGACTGAAGAATGGTATTCGCTGAAAGACTTTCGAACCGATCTGCACGTTATTTTGACGCTCGACACCAAGGGGCTGAGCGGAGAACCCTATCAACGTCCACCCTATCCCATGACCTGGGCGAGAAGGGAAGGTAAGGGACGCGTATTTTACACTGCAATTGGTGACCGACCGGAGAACTGGTCGAATTCCTTTTTCCTTAGTGTCCTCGGTGGCGGTATACGCTGGGCCCTCGGTAATGCCGAGGCTTCTCTGACCGAGAATTTGAAGGAAGCCGCACCTGGATATTCAGTAATTCCTCCTAAACCGAACACATAGGCGCCGGCGATTAACCACGGGTGATGGGATCACCAGGCGCTCCCCGTTATTGCCCGATAAAAGAGTTCTGCTACCATGCGCAACGTTGACGCTCGAGAGAGCGCCAGCATAGCCAGATATCCGCGAGCAGATTTTCGAAAAAGTCGCAAGCTCAGAAAGCAGTACGGTGAGCTGCACGATTCCATTGCCAGCTGAGTCGAACCAGCCCTTTCCGCGGCTAGATCCTTAGGCTTTGCGAAGGAGTTCAGTCGCCAAAGGGTGAAGTCGGATTTTGCTGGTCGGGGTAAGCTGTCCCAATAAGGTTTTTCGTGTCTGGCTTAACAGATTGGCGCAGTTCACCCATCTGTTTCAGAATCAATCTGATTGTGGTCGGTTGCTTTGGTCAGAACGCAGTAATTATTGCGGCCCGTCAGCGGAGCGCGTCGTAAAGGGAGCCGTGGAGAAGATAGGCCAGCTCGCGACTTCCACCAGGGGACAAATGTACAATCCGGCCTTTGCGTTCCCGTGTAATCCAGCCTCGTTCAAGGAACTTGTCGCAGATCGCTGCGCCTAGGGCGCCCGCCAAGTGATAACGCCT
>JAFAPG010000838.1 GCA_019247235.1 Acidobacteriota bacterium | reverse complement strand
CCTCGAGAAAACCATTCTCCCCTCCCGAGAAACCGCGGGTCACGATTTCCGGGGAGATCTCGACCCGGCCAGTCAGCTTGTTGATAGCAATGATCGGCAGCACAAACCCATCTTCGCTCAAGTGCCGGCGGTCCTTGATAACCAGATCTTCGACCACGTCGGTTGGAGAGCCGGAATCGATGCAGATCCGGCCAACATTGACGCGGCCGGGCTTCCTGGCCCCGAGTTCGTCAAACTCCAAGATATCACCGCTTTCGATCAGCATCACCATCCCCACAGATCCATGCATGGAAGCGGCTAACTCGGCGTGCAACTTAAGCTGGCGATATTCGCCATGTATGGGAATAAAATATTTCGGCTTGACCAAGTTAATGATTAGCTTCAGCTCTTCCTGACTGGCGTGACCGCTGACATGGATGGGGGGAGTCGAGCCGTCCTCGTAGATAACGTGGGCTTGGCGACGAAATAAGTGGTCAACCATTCGGTAAATGGATTTTTCATTGCCAGGGATAATGCGAGAGGAAAGCACGACGGTATCGCCGTTCTCAATCTTTGCATGCTTGTGGTTGTCAACCGCGGCCCGCGATAAGGCGGACATGGGTTCGCCCTGCGTCCCGCTGATCAGGGCACAGACTTTGGTGGGAGGAAGGTTCTTGAGTTCGCCCGGATGGACCAGCAGTCCGTCGGGAATTTCCAGATAACCAAGATCCTCAGCGATCTCCGACGAGCTCACCATGGAGCGGCCGATGAAAGCCACTTTTCTGCCGTACTCCCATGCCAGTTCTACCGCCAGCTTCATGCGGTGAATGGAGGAGGAGAAGCAAGAAATAAAAATGCGTCGCTCAGCACGAGCAAAAACCTCGTCGAATTTGCGGCGTACGGCGCGCTCACTCGGGGTATAGCCGCGACGCTCGACGTTGGTTGAGTCCTGCAGCAGAGCCAAAACCCCTTCCTTGCCGTACTCTGCAAACGCATGCAGATCGAATAACCGGTTGTCGGTTGGGGTGGGATCGACTTTAAAATCGCCGGTGTGGAGCAAGACGCCGAGCGGGGTATGGATGGCGAGCGAGACGCAGTCGACCAGACTGTGTGTGACTTGGATAGGATGGATGGTGAAAGGGCCGATCTGGATGCGCTGTCCGGATGTAATCTCGCGTAGATCCGCCTGCTCCAGCAGATTATGCTCCTCGAGCTTGTCCTCTACATAGGCCAGCGTGAATTCCGTGCCCCAAACCGGTACATTCAGCTCGGATAAGATCCAAGGCAGGGCACCAATATGGTCTTCGTGACCGTGGGTCAGAATAATGCCGCGTACCTGGGCTCGGTTCTCGAGGAGGTAGGAGATGTCGGGGACGACGATATCGACGCCCAGCAGTTCACTTTCGGGAAACATCATTCCCGCATCTATAACCAGGATGTCCTCGCCCCAACGGACGGCCAGGCAATTCATGCCGAACTCGCCCAGTCCGCCGAGTGGCACGAGATGAAGTTTCCCGGATGGCATAAGGAAGGATTAGCGTAGCACAGCTTCCCCAGGGCTATGTGCGAATGCCAAAGCTGGCGACAATCCAACTGCTACGTCGCTGGCTATGGTAAAAAGGGCTGAGGCGGTCTACCGCTTCGCGAGGCCAGAGATGTCATCGGCAGAGAAATCTTGGCTACGGCGTCGTTTCGAGAAGGCTCTCACCAAAGCGCTATGGCGCGCCTATAAGACGGTGAGAGTGGATCCCGACCGCTTTTTGATGGAAATTCGCGCCGGCTATGGTTTGCCGGTGACAAGTTTCGGGGGAATGTATTCGGTCGAGCCGCCTGTGCTCGACAGCGTGGCGGAGACGATTATTCATAGTGCCATGAAGATGGCAGCGGCCGAAGGTGCCGGACTTGGCGTGGGCGGAATACTGACGATTGTGCCCGATTTCAGCATTCTCGCCGGCATTACCCTGCGCACCATCCAGAAGCTCAGCCTGCTCTACGGCTTTGAGTACAACACCGATAAGGAAGTGGCTGAGCTTTGGATGGCGGCGGCCAGCGCCGCCGGAATCGATTTGGGCCGCGAATTTCTGGAAAAGAACGTCGTCAACCGCCTGGTGCTGCGCATTATTCAACGTATTGCCGCCAAGGCGAGCACGGAATTTGTGGAGAAGTGGGCGGGACGCTTAATTCCCGTTGTCAGCTCGCTTATTGGCGGCGCACTCAATTATTGGTTTGTGCGCGGCTGGGGAGAGCGCGCTCACGCTCATTTTCGGCAGAAGCACTTGGCCATGCGCCGGAAGCTCAGTGCCAACTTACCCGCCGTGCCTTCGCTTACGATCGAAAGTCCGTCATCGGCCGGGGGGAGGGTTTGACCGCCTCAGAGCAGCTGATTAGAGCCATCCTTTAGTTTTGGCAATGCGCGCTGCTTCGACGCGGTTGGCTGCTCCTAACTTGCTGATGGCCTCGGAAAGATAATTGCGCACAGTCCCTTCGGAAAGACTGAGTTTTGAGGCAATATCGAAACTCGCCAGACCGTCGCCCGCCAGCCGTAAGACCTGGCGTTCGCGATCGGTGAGCGGATCGGGCTCGACCCAAGCCTCTGCCGCCAGCTCGGGGTCAATGACCCGCAATCCGCTTTGCACGCGACGCACGGCATCGGCCAGTTTTTCTGCCGCCATATCTTTCAGCAAGTATCCCGCCGCCCCGGCCTCGAGCGCGCGCCGGAGATATCCGGCCCGAGCAAAAGTCGTGAGGATGATGACCTTGGTCGGCCAGTGTCGGCGCTTCAACTCCGCCGCCACATCGAGTCCGCTCATCTCCGGCATTTCAATGTCGGTGAGAAAGATTTCAGGCTTGTGCTCAAGGACGGCGGTGAGAGCCTCGGCTCCATGTTTGGCGCGAGCCACCACGGCAATGTCAGTTTCGATCTCGAGCAGTGTGGCCAACGCTCCTAGAACCATTCCCTGATCCTCGGCAATTACCACCCGAATCTTCTTGCGCGGATTTCTTGTGGCTGGATTCATGCTTTGCCCTGCGACGAAGCGTGAAGAGGAAATTCGAACTTGAGCCGGGTGCCCTGGCGGGTATCACGTGCCAAGGTTCCGCCAAGTGCTTCAATCCTCTCCCGCATGCCGCGCACCCCGTTTCCCTCGGCCTGAAACCCTCCTCGTCCATCGTCTTCGATTTCAATCACGCAGTTGCCGTTCTGGGTGCCGACGCGTAAAACGCAGTTGCGAGCTTGGGCATGACGTACGACATTGGTTACGGCCTCGCGCATGATCAACGAGACGACACTCTCTTGTGCGGCCGACAATCCCAGTTCGGCCGAGCGGGACTCAACGCATATACCAGCGCTGTTCAAGGTAGCCTTGGCCCTCTCGATCTCCTCTCCCAATTTGTAGCTGCTGTAGCCGCGCAACGTGCTGCGAATTTCTGCCATGGCACCGCGCGAAACCTTTTCGATATCGGCAATCTCCTGTCGGGCTTTTTGCGGGGACTTGTCCAGGAGCCGGTTGGCGAGGGTCGACTTTACTATGATGGTAGACAAGGCGTGTCCGAGGACATCGTGCAAGTCACGGGCAATGCGTTCGCGTTCAGCCACCTTGGCCAGATGCTCAATCTCTTCATGAGCCATGACGAGTTTTTGATCGGCGTGTTTGCGCTCAGCCCAATAAATATTGGAGAGGCCGACCCCTAAGGAGACGACCAGGGCGACCGTCCAGAACCCGATGGGAGCGTGAAATACGAAGGCGTCCAGGCCTATAAGTACAACTAAGATCGCAATGCAGGCCAAGGCCCAGCGGCTATTCTCGACCACCCAGGCGATGAAAGAGGCGGCGAAGATAATAAACACCGCAGAGCCCTGATTGATGTGCCCTAGTCCCAGGCCCATGGCCACCATGGCGGCAATCAGCAAGTAATTCC
>JAFAPG010000047.1 GCA_019247235.1 Acidobacteriota bacterium | reverse complement strand
GGAGGTGTATTGGGCAATAGGTTCGAGCGGGAATTTCAAATGGGAGCTCCCCCTCTCATGGCATCTCGCTTATAAAGAAAATGGCAGCTGGAAGGAAGTTCGCACGTCGGAGAAATACGCTGTCCATCCCGATACTTTCAATCACATCGATTTCGATACGGTCACCACCGAAAGCTTACGCTTGGTGGTTCAGCTTCCCCCTGGCGCGAGCTCTGGTATTTACGAATGGCGTGTCAATACCCAACAAGGAAAGCAAGTGGAGCACGCCTCCGAGATCACCCTCACTGGCTCCTTCCGCCTAGAGGGTGACGCTCTGATCTGGACGCTCGACGCTCGCAATCAAAGCTCGCGGGCCATTGAAATCGGTGATCTCGGCATTGGCTTACCCTTTAATACCCAGTATGTTCCCGATAAAACCGAGACTTACACCAGACGACTAATCCGGCACAGCTTCATTGGTGGGGATGGTTCATACATTTTCTGGATGCGCCCTAATGCAATTGGTCCGTATTTGCTCATGATTCCAGAGAAAGGAACCCACCTTGAATACTTCGACCAAGCCGAAGACCAAAGCTTCACTGCCTATGTTCACTCCCTGGGCCGCCGTACTCCGCTTGAGGCCAACGGTGTCAAATGGCGATTGCCCGCTAGCCGTGTGATCTTGGCGCCCAAAGGAAGCGCCTCCGATTGCGTAACCTACGGGTTCAGATTTCGCTGGGCCAAAGATTACACCGAGGTTCATGATCTTCTTTATGAAGAGGGCAGTGTTGATGTCAATCTAGTCCCGGGAATGACGGTGCCGACGGATCTGACTACCATGTTTTCCCTTAGAACGCATAATCGCATTCTGGATATCGACGCCGAACATCCGGAAATGACCTCCGTAAAGTTCAGCCGCGCTTTAGGCCATGACACCTCCCTTTACACCGTAAAATTTTCCCGGCTGGGAGAGAACATGTTGACGATTCGCTATGGCAAGGAGCGGTTTCTCTACCTGGACTTTTTCGTGACCGAGCCGCTCGAGACGTTGATCAAGAAACGTGCGCGCTTTCTTGTAACTCGTGAACAGTGGAATGATCCCAAGCGCTGGTATAACGGTCTATATTCACAGTGGGACATGAAGCATCGAGTGCTACGCAGTCCCGATGATCTCGATGGGCTGCAGTCCTATGCCGTGGCCTGTGACGATCCCGCTCTCGGCAAAGCCCCTTATGTGGCGGAGAAGAACGTATTTTTTCCTGATCATGAAGAGATCGCCTCGGTGGAGAACTATATCCAGCACTATGTGTGGGGTGGGTTGCAGCAGACGACTTCGGAGCCGTTTCCCTACGCAATTTATGGCATTCCCAACTGGAGAGTAAACCGGGAGAGCCCGTACGACGACCGCCGCGGTAAGCAGCATCTTTGGAGAATTTACGATTACCCACACCTGATCCTGCTTTACTACAGCATGTATCTGGTGGCCAAGGATTACCCATCCATGGTGAGCTACCTCGATGCCGCCGGATATCTTGAGCGCGCCTATGGTACGGCGATGGCTTTCTTCACTGTTCCGATGAAGATCATCCAATGGTCAGCCTACGAGACCGGTACATACAACGAACTGATCATTCCCGATCTCATTGAGGCGCTTGAGAAAGATCACCGGCAGCATGAGGCCGATAGGCTTCGCACGCACTGGGAAGCAAAGGCCGAATATTTTATCAACCAACACCCGGATCTGTTTCAATCGGAATACCCCTTCGATTCCACCGGTTTTGAATCGACGCATGCTTTGGCAAAGTACGCGATAGCGCGGCTCAGAGAGCGGCCCGCCGGCGAATTCAGAAAGGCCGTAACCCCAGCCGATGCTGACCAGTTCCTGGAGGAGCAGATGCGGCTGAACCTAGCCTGCCGGGGCATGGAGCCGGCATTTTATTGGTTGGGGAGCGATTACCGAGCCAGCGGCAACACCAGCTACACATTGAGTTATATGTCCCAGATGGCGGGCTGGGCGGTGGAGGACTACGGGTTAAACTTCGCAAAGGATCCCGTCCCCTACTTGCGTTTGGGCTATGCGTCTTACCTGAGCTCTTGGGCGCTTCTCAATTCAGGAACGCCTCAGTCGAATTATGGGTACTGGTTTCCGGGCGCGGAAAATGACGGCGCAGCCGGTGGCGGATTCGAGCCCCGGCCATTCGGTCGTGCTTGGCTTGGAAACAAGCAGATGGGGCACGGTTCCTGGTGGTACTCGGGGGAAATTGACTTAGGGTTCAGCGGAGCTCTACGGACAGCGGCCACGGTCGTTAGCGATGACCCCATTTTCGGTTTATATGCCTACGGAGGAGAACTGAAACGCACGGGAAGGTCAATAGAAGTGATTCCCAGGGACGGTTTACGCGACAGGTTTGCCGCAGTGCTGGGAACAATTCGGTTTCAAATGAATCTCGATCGCGACGGTTTCTTAAAAGACCACGGGATTGCTTTTGATGCAACGCTCAGGCGCGTGCGCTTCTCAATTGAAAATCGCTCCAATGATGACCATCAAACTAGCGTGAGCTTAAGTGGATTGCCCCATGGTAGCTATACGATTTCGTTGCATGGTTCTCGAGTCCAAATGATCTCAAGTCAAAACGCGGAGGTCACTAATGTGGAGCTTCCAGTATCCGGGCACAGCGTTCTTGTAGACATCGAAAGGAAGTAAGCCATGCCGCGGGTCTCTCGATTTTGCTGGGGACGTTTAGCCGAGAGGTTCATGTGAGTCCGTGCCCGATGGGCGAGCAGTGGCAACCCGGCCTGGATAGGAAAGACTCGACGAGTCAATCATCGGGCGCTGGAAATATGAAACCGAGCTCAAGGTTATTGGTCACACGAGATCTAAGACCTGTAGACTGGATTGTGGAACGCCACTCCGGCTTTGACGTGCAGGCCATGATTTCGCGCACTAAAGAATTTTCAGAGATCTTATCAGCAAGGTAGAACCACCCTCGGACGGAAGCTCGGACCTGTGCAAGCCGTGTCGACCCGTGGACCCATAAGCACAGAATTTGGGAGCGCAGTTTCCTCTTGCTTAAGGAGGGAAGGTCTGTTTATGATCCCTCGGTAACCGTGGGGAGAGCATATGAGCAAGCCTTCTGACCTTGTCCAGGGCACTCTCGACCTTTTACTTCTCAAAATTCTTGCTCTTCAACCGCTTCACGGCTGGGCTCTCAGCCAGCGGCTCAAGCAGGTTTCCAACGATGCGTTGCAGGTGAGCGACGGGTCACTTTACCCAGCTCTGCACAAGCTGGAACATCAGGGCTGGATTCAATCGGAGTGGAAACCCACCGCGAACAACCGAAGAGCCAAGTTCTACTCGCTCACGCGATTGGGGAGACGCCATCTCGACCGGGAAGCGGCCAACTGGGAACGTATCTCCGCCGCCATTTCCAGCATAGTTCGACTGACGGAGGTGTGAGGATGCGATTCGTGAACTGGGTGTACACCGTTCCCCTGCGGGTGCGCTCGCTGATTCGTCGCAACCGTCTGGATGCGGACCTCGATGAAGAGTTGTGCGATCACATCGACCGGCAGATCGAGCAGAACGTAGCCATCGGCATGAATCCGGAAGAAGCCCGCTTCGCCGCACTGCGGGCCTTCGGAAACCCCGTCGCGCTTCGCGAGCAGACGCATTCTAATTGGAGTTGGAGCGGTGCAGAACTGCTCCTGAATGATCTGCGTTTAGGGGCGCGGAGCCTTACACGTACACCGGGGTTCGCCGCGATTGCAATTCTCGTGCTTGCGCTCGGGATAGGCGCCACGGTAGCCCTCTTCGCCATTGTGCGTTCCGTGATTCTGAACCCACTGCCGTACGCCGATTCATCGCGCTTGGTGCGGCTCTACGAAAACATCTCTGTCGGCGGAGTACACGCTCCTTACGGGGCCAGTGCCGGGGGAATGTATTCGGAATGGAGGGAGCACAACCAGACCCTTGCCGATATGGCCATTGCCGCCTCAACGGACTACAACCTGTCGAGCACTGGAGAACAGTTGCCCGAAGTGGTTCATGCCGGGAATTTCTCGTGGAACATGCTCTCGCTTTTGGGCTTGCGACCTGCACTGGGGCGCGGCTTCACCGCGGGCGACGATAAGCTCTCGGCCAATCCCACCGTATTGTTGAGCTGGGGATTGTGGAAGCGGCGCTTTGCTAGCGACCCGGCAATTGTGGGCAGGACCATTCTCCTCGACGCCGTACCGCACATCGTGATCGGCGTGATGCCGGCCTCCTTTTCGCTTTTTGGTTCCTCAACCCTGCAACTCTGGACCCCGATTTACCAGGCGAAGAGTCCTGCCCTGATGAAGATGTTGGATGAGCATGAATTCCGGGTCGTAGCACGTCTCAAGCCCGGCGTCACCGAAGCGCAGGCCGTTGCCGACCTCACCCTCATCACCCGTCGCATCCACGATCAACACATGGATCAGCCCTTTACCGCCTTCGCGGCAAACAGCCGCCCCTTGCTCGACTCGATCGCGGGGCGGGTGAAGACACCTCTCTACGCTCTGCTGGCGGCCACGGGGTGTGTGCTGCTCATCGCCTGCCTCAACGTGGCCAACCTGCTGGTGGCGCGTGCGGCGGCGCAGCGCAGGGAGCAGGCGATTCGCGCGGCCCTGGGCGGCAGTAAGCTGCGGCTCCTGCTTCAGCATCTGATGGAGAGCATTTTCATCTGTCTCGCTGGCGGCTGCATCGGTTTCTTGATCGCCATTGGCGTGCTGCACTGGTTTGTCGCAGCGCGGCACGACGTGCCTCGCGCCGATTCGATTGTTGTCGATGGGATGGTAGCAGCCTTTACGCTCAGCTTGGTGATTCTCTGCGCCGCATTCGCCGGTACCGTCTCGTCTCTCTCGATACGCAGCGACCATGTCCTCCAGGCCTTGCGAGAATCATCACGCAATCAAAGCGCGGGTGTGGCACGGACCCGTCTGCGTTCGGTCCTGCTCTCGCTTGAAGTGGGACTAACGGTGGTACTGCTGATTGGCGCAGGCCTGCTACTCAAAACCTACGCGCAACTGCGCTCGACCGATCTCGGCTGCCTGACTGACAACGTGCTCAAAATGGATCTTTCGCTGCCGCAAGCACGCTATAAGGATTCGGCATCGATCGCGAACTTCTTCTCGTCCTTTCTTGATCGCGTGCGTTCGATTCCCGGCATCCAGGAGGCTGGCATGGTGGTTCCGGTTGTGCCGGGCGACGGCCAGGGATCAAACGACGGCTTTGTCGTGATCGAGCACCCGCGCCTGCCCCTGGGACAAACGAACATCGCCAATAATCGCTGGTGCGACGCCGGCTACTTCGCAACCCTCGGCATTCCATTCTTGAAGGGCCGCACCTTCGGCAGCAATCAGCAGCCCGGCCACTCGACCGAGATTATCATCTCCGATTCCTTTGCGCGCCAGTTCTTTCCGGGCGAGGATCCGATCGGCAAGCACATGACCACCTTCAACCAGACGGGCTCGGAGATCATCGGCATCGTGGGGGACACGCGCACCGATCCCGGCGAGCCTGCTCATCCCATGATGTACTTTCCCATCCTTGCCGCCCCGGATATCATCCGTTCGGGGTCGATAGTGATTCGCTCGAACAGCGACGTGGCGCAGTTTGTCTCGCCCGTTCAGCGGCTACTCGCGAGCATGAACCGCAATCTTGCCGTTTCGAATGTCCTGACCATGGACCAAGTCCTCGGCCGCAATACGCTTGAAACCAGCTTTGACGCGACATTGCTGCTCGTCTTTGCAGGACTGTCGTTGCTTCTGGCTGCAGTGGGGCTGTTCGGCGTGCTTTCCTATATCGTGGCCCAGCGGACGACGGAAATAGGCATTCGCATTGCGCTTGGCGCCCGGCGTGCACATGTTCTTCGACTTACGTTGATTGATGGGTTGCGTCCGGCTCTCTTCGGGCTGCTGCTAGGTCTGGTGGCTAGCGCCGGATCGGTGAAGCTGATCCAATCGATGCTCTTTGGAACGCGCCCATTCGACCCCGCCGTATTCGCTGCAGTCACCGCGACGCTGCTTGCTGTAGCGACGCTGGCTTGTGCCGTGCCATCCTGGCGCGCCTCGCGGCTCGATCCCACGCAGGCGCTGAGGACAGAGTAGAGAGGCAGGACGGCACTCTGACTAAATGTGTCGGTCCGGCTCGAATTCGTAATGATAAGTATGATAAGTCGGCCTCGAGTCAGTTTCGCGGAAGCAATCCAGAATGAGATTTTCCTGAACCCTGCGCCGTTTATCTCCTGATCGGGTCAAATACTCCCAAAAGCCCACTTCTCCGCACCAATCTGGGCCGGGAAAAGGCATTACTATGCCCAAGGCGAATCCTCAACTTTCGACAAGGGACCTGGAGGACAACACGTCCCCTCCCGCCCTACAGTTCCATTTGATGGACCGAAACTCTCGTGCTCAATCTAAGATCAGTCTCTCTCGCTGGAATCGCGCCATGCCGGCCAGTAACAGCACGAGGTCAATCATCAGAACTACTGCTGCCGTGGCCAACACTAACCTAATGGGCGGCCAGGCGATTAAGATCCCGTCAAACCAGATCCTCCACGCCGAGGGCAGCATGTGGGAGCCGAAAAACGCTAAAAAGAACAAACCAAAGAATCCGACCGCCAAGGTCTGCTGCGCTTGCCGGACGGTGGCAGCGCGTAGGGACACCAAGACACCTGCCGTCGCCACCGTGCCTGCGACCAGAGGAGAACCCAACACCACGACGAGCCAACTTGCCCAATCGCGACTAAGCAAGACATGCCCCTGCCAGTTAGCGACATTCACCGTGATCGTGCCGAAAAGCACACACAGCATCGAGATCACCCACCCATAGGCAATAGAGGCCGCAATCTTCCCAAAGAGGATTACGCGGTCGGAAAGGCGACTGGCGAGTAAAGTTTCAAGCGTGTGGCGTTCCCGCTCTCCGGCGAAGGAATCAGCTACAACGGCGGTCACAGTCACTGCAGACAAGAACACATACACCGACAATTGGGATGGACTGAAGAATCGTTCCGGACCGACCCGCCAAGGCAAGAAGATTCCGAGGATCGCAATCAGGAGGAGGGGCCG
>JAFAPG010000886.1 GCA_019247235.1 Acidobacteriota bacterium | reverse complement strand
ACAACGGCAATGGCGTCGAGCGCGTTGGTGATCGACATGAGTGGAGTATGCAGCAGAGGAGAGATGCGTTTAATAACTTCGAATCCTATAAACCCCGCCAACATAAAGACGAACAAGCCGTCGATGAGAGAAGGGCCCATTGTGGTTTCAGACTCCAATCCCTGACAGTTTGGCCTCCTGCCAGCTATTCAGTTCCTGCAACTGTTCGGGTCTTGATGCCGGAACAGTCCGGCCACAGCTATACTTGCGCGACCAGCGCAGGCATCCCCAACACTTCTCTGACCCGGGCATTGACCACTTCGCCGCCCCCTGTCAAGAAGGTCTCGCGAAGGATGTCGTCGCTTTCGGGGGGACGCAATTTCCCCTCCTTAACTAAGTTCGTCAAGAACGACGTGAGATTTCGCGCGTACATTTGGCTGGCGTGATAAGGCGCACCGCTCGCCAGATTCACTGATCCGATGATCGTGACCCCATCTACGACCACGGTTTCCCCAGGACGGGTTAAGTCGCAATTCCCTCCCCGCTCTGCCGCCAAGTCCACAATTACCGAGCCCGGGGCCATGCCCTTCACCATTGATTCCGTCACTAGAACCGGTGCCCTCTTCCCGGGTACGACCGCAGTAGTAATCAAAGCATCACTTTCAGAAATCACCCGCGTCAGCAACTCCCGCTGTTTGGCATAGAAAGCTTCCTCTTGCTGCTTTGCATAACCCCCTGCGTCCTGTGCGTCGGAGGTTTCAAGCGGCAGCTCCACGAACCTACCCCCTAAACTTTGCACCTGTTCTTTGACGGCCGGACGAACGTCGTAGGCCGAAACTACCGCACCCAGTCGCTTAGCCGTAGCAATCGCCTGCAAACCGGCGACGCCGGCGCCAATCACCAATATGCGAGAAGGCGTAATGGTGCCAGCCGCCGTCGTCATCATAGGGAAAATTCTCGGCAAGGTGTCTGCTACCACCAGCACCGCTTTGTAACCGGCAATCGATGCCATTGAGGACAGTGCGTCCATACTCTGGGCGCGAGTCGTGCGTGGAATCAACTCGACGGCAAAGGACGTCACTCCGGTGCGCGCCACCTGCTGCACACACTGTGCCGCGGCCAAAGGGCGCAAAAAGCCCACCAACACTTGCCCCCTGTGCAACAGTGGCAAATCCAATGCGCCGTTTTTATCATTGGCGCCATGACAAAGCACTTGCACGACGATGTCGGATCGGGAAAATACCGCGCCGCGGGCGGGTTCTATTTTTGCCCCTTTCTCCTGATATTGATTGTCGAGGTAGCCGGCCGAAACGCCGGCCCCAGACTCAAGCAGAACTTCGAAACCCGCCTTTGCGAGCATCGGGATTACGCTCGGCGTCAGGGCGACTCGACGTTCTCCTGGATAAATCTCTTTCGGAACTCCGACAATCACCGAGCCTGCAGTCCTTTCACGAACCAGGTATTGTATCGTAACGAGATCTCAGAGCAATTGCCAGGTCTGGGTCACGGGCGGCGAAAGGAAAACGAGAAAAGAGACGGTAATCAAAAGCTAAAGGCGGCAACTGCCTTGCCGCCCTTTGCCGGGAACGTCTTCTGTCGCTTTAGGGCAACACTGCTACTCGGTGAGCATAGACTTCAGGTTGGCCCGAAACGGAATTCTTGAGTACCAATCCTCCCACTGCGATCGGAGCCGTACCCGCGCCCGAGAGGCCGCTCAGGCCATTGACGTTTACAAAGCTGGTCCCGTCACCCGTGTTGACCGTGAACGCCCCCTGCGCAACCCACTCCAGCAATCCATTGTTTTGTAGCTGGAAGCTGCCTTGGTTGCCGTTGTTAACCACCGCCGAATTTGCCACCAGCACTCCGATCACACCTTGGCGGCGCAGAGAAATAAAGTCCGGAGTGAAGGTGCTACCGCTGCTATCCCAAGTACCTCCCACAAAAATTCGCTGTCCGGCGACCATGGAGGAGCTGTTGAAGGCCCAGTTCGCGAGCCAATTGTTAATAAAGCAAACATCGTAGGTAGTGACTTGGCTGACGTTGAGCGTGACCACTTGCCCGAGGGCAAAGCTGCCAGTCATGGCCGGGAGCTCTTCGCCAATATACATGGTGACGCTTTGTGCTGGACCGCTACTCGGGTTCACCTGTAATAGCCGACCTGAGATGAATGCCTTATCGGAAGTTACTACTTCCACGGCCGAGGCCATCATGCTGCCATCGGCTTGGACCTCTCCCATGACCGATACGATGGAGCTTACCGGCAAACTGACTAAAGCGTAGCCGTGATTAAATAATGTTTGCGAGTTGACTTCAATGTTCTCCTGGAACCCCCAAGGTCCCTGCATAAGGAAGCTATTGTTGGAAGGGTTTACGGAAATGACGCTGCCCGTGAAATCCGTGACCTCGCCCTCGGGGTCCGATGCTCGTACCGCTTGAATGAAGAGCACAGGATTTACCGCGCCGGTAATCTGGCCGTTCAGGTCAACCTGCAGTGAATCGCGGAGGTCGAAATCCACGTGAAGACCTGCCAAGCCGTTGCTATTCACCACCAGTGGCTGAGGAAACGATACGGTCACAGTCGTATTGGTCAGACTTCCATTGACCGAGCCCAACGAGGGTGGGTTGGTGGTCAGGTTTACGTATTTAATTACGGGGTTGGACATGGTAAAGGTCGCACTCGTGTAGCTGCCCGGTTGTACAGTATTGAAACCCAGCAAGGAACGTAAGCCAACGAGACGGCCGAAATCGACGGTAGTGGGCGTCGAAAGTACGCTGACACTCCCGGAGCTATTGTTCAGTGTAATTGTGTTCAGGGTGATGAAGAATGAGACCACCGAAGGCAGAGGCGCGTCCTCGCCAGTAACAAAAATTTGCGAACCTGAGTTACCGGAGCCGGGGTTGTTGTTTATCCCTCCCCCACAAGCAATTGTGATTGCGGTGAGCGCAACCAGAGTCATAATAGTGATCGTCCGCTTCATGAACAAACTCCAAATCTGTGGATTGTTGGGGAGCAACTTCTACGATTGCGTCAAACGCAAGCACTCTAGGAATGTTGCCGGCCGCGGAGCGGCCGACGTTACCCAAGTCATATCCGGCAGCATTTCCCCCTGCGAGGTAAGTTAACCAACCATGAGATCGATTACATAGGCCTTTTCAGTGGGGGGACGTTACAAAAGTTAGCCCGTCGAAGCGGCAGGCAAAGCGCGGGGCGAAATCGAAGGCCCGCGATCGCAAGGTTCAGGTCCTACTCCGCTATGATGAAGAACGAATGTTTTCCCGGCGAACGGAGTGGATGCTCGTCCCCAACCGTTTTAGCAAGGCGGTGGAGCAGGTGCGCGCCTCCGGCAGATGGGTGCTCGATCTCACGGCTTCAAACCCGACGCGGGTAGGAATTGAGGGGAACGAAACGGCGATCCTTGACGCGCTCACCAATCGAAAGGTGCTCGACTATGACCCCGATCCAAAAGGCCTCATCACCGCACGCCGTGCCGTAACTGATTACTACAGCGAGCGCGGTGAACTGGTCGACTGCGAATCGTTGGTGCTCACCAGCGGAACCAGCGAAGGCTATTCCTATATCTTTCGCTTGCTGGCAAATCCAGGGGATGAGGTCCTTGTGCCTAAACCCAGTTATCCACTCTTTGAGTTTTTGGCTGAACTTGAAGACACACAACTGGTTCCGTACGCTTTGATTTACGACCACGGGTGGCAAATCGACTTTCCCTCGATCGAGCGGGCTATCAGTGAACGGACGCGCGCCCTGGTCCTGGTGAATCCCAACAATCCCACTGGGTCCTACGTCAATCCTGAGGAACGACACATGATCAACCGACTGTGCGCCGAGCACGGCTTTGCTTTAGTGGTCGATGAAGTCTTCCTCGATTATTCGCATGAGCCTTCCCGCCATGTGAGTTTTGCTGTAAACCATCAGGCGCTCACCTTTACCCTGAGCGGGTTGTCGAAAATTGCTGCGCTCCCCCAGATGAAAATGGCATGGATTGCTGTAAGCGGGCCGCAATCGCCGGTACGGCAAGCTCTCGAACGGCTGGAGATCATTGCCGATACGTATCTTTCGGTGAGCGCGCCTGTGCAGTTAGCGGCTGGTGTTCTGCTCGAGCAAAGACGAAGCATGCAGCCGCGCATCATGGAGCGGGTCGAGGCAAACCTCAAACAGCTGGACCGAGAGTTGGGCCAGCAACACAGTTGCGTCCGGCTTTTAGTTAGCGGTGGCTGGTACGCAGTCGTTCGTGTTCCCGTCACCCGCTCAGACGAAGACCTCGTTGTCGAACTCGTTCGTGAGTGCTCGGTAGCCGTGCATCCCGGTCATTTTTATGATTTTCCTGAGGACGGCTTTCTGGTTCTAAGTTTGATTACCCCGGAACAAGAGTTTCGTGAGGGCGTTGAACGTCTGTTTGGCTTTTTAATGTAGAAGCAAAATCCCATCACCCCTGATTCGCCGAGATAATCAGCGGAAAGCGGATTGCAAAAAGGGGTTGCTT